>DRQI01000360.1 GCA_011330545.1 Flavobacteriia bacterium | reverse complement strand
TCAACAGTATTTTAGCCCTTAGCAAAGGTTCAAAAATCTATCGGCCAACAGTGTATGATTTCTTAGCACACAGAGCCATTGATTTTTATAAAAATGACACCCGTAATTTGAACCGCCCTGCGTATAAATTTGAAATTGAAAACCCACAACTGTTGGCTAATAATGACGCCTTTGTAAAAGTACAGCTCAGCAGCCAAGACAGCCTTTCACAACAACTACATGCCTTATATATTTATAGAAACCTGGCCTTGTTTCATTTAAAAGATAAAAATCCCCGAGCCCTACTGGCAGCTACCTTAGAGCGGTTAGATTTTGTAAGGGCTTATGCCGTTTTTGACGATATAGACAAAATTTATCTTTCAACACTCCAATCGCTCAAAGAAAAATATCAAAATAATGAAATTGTTACTAAAATTGATTATCGCATTGCTGCACTATTCAATCAACAGGCCAATGCGTATGTCCCTTTAGAAAAAGAAAACAACCGTTGGAAACGCAAAGAAGCCTTAGAAATTTGCCAAAAAGCCATTGCTGCTTTCCCAAAATCGGTTGGAGCCCAACAATGCAGGAATTTACAAAATCAGATTTTAAGCAAATCAGTACAGATAACCAATGAAAAATTTATTCCTATCCATACGCCATCGCGTATCTTAATAAGCTATAAAAATACCGAGCAATTCTATTTTAGTATCCGAAAAATTACAAAGAAACAAGAGAAAAAACTCTACCAAACCTATAATGATTCTGCCAAAATTGCCTTTATTAATAAACTGCCTGTCCTTACATCTTGGGATACCGAATTGCACAATGAACATGATTACCAACAACACCGCACAGAAGTTTTAGTACCCGAGCTAAGCCAAGGCAATTATTTGATTTTTGCCTCCACCACTAAAGATGCCTCCCCTGAGCATACCTTTGCTTACGGATTTGTACAAGTAACTAATTTGGCATTGATTGAAAATACTTCTTCGGGTAAATACACCTATCAAATTGTAGATAGAAACAACGGAAAACCCATTAAAAATGCCACCGTACATTTAAAAAATTACGATACCGGAAGGTATAACAAACCCTATGAAAATACACTTGTCACCAATAGCAAAGGCCAAGTTTCGTTTACCGTAAACAATCGCCATAGCAATATCATTGCAACGGTTACACACGGCAAAGACAAGGCTATTTTTGGTAATTTTTATATTGATAAACTCTATAAACCGCAATACGACACTTCTACCCAAGCAGACATTTCTTTATTTACAGACCGCAGTATCTACCGGCCGGGGCAAACCGTTTATTTTAAAGGAATTGCCATTGCCAAAAAAGAAAATAAATCGGCCGTTATAGAAAACAAAAAAGTTACGGTTACCTTAAAAGATGTCAACTATCAAATTGTTAAAACATTCGATTTACAAACCAATGAGTTCGGCTCTTTTAGTGGAGAATTTATCTTGCCTACTAGCGGATTAACGGGTTATTTTCAGATAACGGCAACCGGAAATACAGGATTATTTACTAGAACCATGAATGGGAATACTAGTTTTTCGGTTGAAGAATACAAACGCCCAAAATTTGAAACCGAATTCAAGCCTGTTACAGAAACCTATCGATTAAACGACAGTATTACCGTTACCGGTTTTGCCAAGGCCTATGCCGGAAGTACTATTACCGATGCCAAGGTAAGCTACCGAGTACAGCGTACGGCACAGTACCCTAAATGGTATTGGTATTACCGGCCTCAAATTACATCTGAAAGCCAAGAAATTACACATGGCAAAACCATTACCGACGCCGATGGTAATTTTAAGGTTGTCTTTAAAGCCATTCCCGACCTCAGCATAAATCCGTCTACCCAACCCACCTTTACCTATAAAGTTTTTGCCGATATTACAGATATCAACGGTGAAACCCGAAGTGCCGAAACCACCGTTAAAGTAGGATATCACGCATTGGATATTGGTATTTCTGTAGCGGATAAGCTCAATAAACAAAAAAAGAAAAACACCTTGACGGTTACTACTACTAATTTGAATGGCGAATTTATACCAACCCAAGGCACCATCAAAATATACAAACTCACGCCTCCACCACACGTATTACGTACACGCCCGTGGAAAGCACCTGACTATCAGGAATTTTCAAAGAAAACATTTTCAACATTATTCCCTCATGACGCTTATAAAAACGAAGACAATCCCGGCCGGTGGCAAAAAGGAGCAGTAGTATTTGACACTGCCGTCGATACTAAAAAATCGAAAGAAATTACCTTGCCAAAACTTTCAAAATGGAAATCGGGTGCCTATATCGCTATTTTTGAATGCAATGATAAATTTGGCCAACGGGTAAAAGACGAACAATATTTTAATGTATTTAGCCCTAAAGACAACCAAATAGCCGACAGGCAATTGTTTACCGTCAAAACGGATAAGCCAACATACAAACCCAATGAGCTTGTGAAAATACAATTGGGCTCGGCTTCCGAAGATATTTCGGTTACGGTTGTCATCGAAAAAAATTATCGGATTGTAGACACGAAAATTGTACACTTATCAAATGAAATCAAATCGATTGCCATACCGGTGCAAGAAAAAGATTTGGGCGGATTTGCCATTCATTATCAATTTGTAAATTACAATTCTTTCCAATCAGGAACGCTTGCCATTGATGTGCCGTATCCCAAGCAAAAATTAGAAATTGAAACGGCTACTTTTAGGGATAAGTTACAGCCGGGAAAAGAGGAAACGTGGAGTTTTACACTCAAAGGCCCAAACCGTGATAAAGTAGCTGCCGAACTGTTGGCTTCTATGTATGACGCTTCCTTAGACCAGTTTAAATCTCATTACTGGAATTTTAACCCGATAAATTACCGCTACTATTATTCGCGTAACCGCAGCAATGCCAACCGTAGTTTCGGCAATGTTAATTTCAGCATCCGTCAACAATATAAACCCTATCATAGAATTTCTGCTCAAAATTATGACCGGTTGAATTGGTTTGGGTTT
>DRQI01000359.1 GCA_011330545.1 Flavobacteriia bacterium | reverse complement strand
GCTATTTCTGCTGACTTTCCGTTTGAATCAAAATTTATTGAAATTAACGGAGTAAAGATGCACTATATTGACGAGAACAACGCAAACATACCGAATCAAACCACTTTTGTCTGTATTCATGGCAACCCTACTTCGAGTTATTTATGGCGAAATATTATTCCCTACCTAAAAACAAAAGGTAGGGTTATCGCCTTTGATTTGATAGGTTTCGGAAAATCAGATAAACCAACTTTAGATTATAGCTTAGCTACACATGCTACCTATGTCGATGCCTTTATCAATACATTAAAATTACATCATATCGTTTTTGTTATCCACGATTGGGGACTCGCATTAGGAATGTCGTATGCCAGAAGAAATGAAGATAAAATAAAAGGATTGGTATTTATGGAAGGTATTTTAAAACCCATGAAATGGAAAGACTTTGCTTATGAACCTATCCGTACCGTTTTTAGGTTATTCAGAACACCGGTAATTGGCAAATTTATGAATGTCAACTTAAATATGTTTGTGCAAACCGTGTTGCTCAAGCTAGGGTCTAATCGCAACTTAACAAAAGAAGAAAAAGCATATTACAGCAAACCGTTTCAACATAAAAAGGATAGGATTCCCGTATACCTATTTCCGAAATTTCTTCCGTTAAACGGAAAACCCAAAGACGCTTATAAACTGGCAAACGAAAATCATAAATGGCTGCAAAAAACAAAATTACCTAAACTATTATTTTGGGTAAGTCCGGGTATTTTAATAAAACCCAGGGCTGTCGAAGAAGTTAAAAAGAGTTACCCAAACTTAACGGATATCTCGTTAGGGGAAGCCACCCATTTTATCCAAGAAGATTACCCACATGAAATAGGCGAAAATATTATAAAATGGCATCAAACGCTAACGACATAAAATGTATCTCTACAACCCATAAAAGAAACCTTCCGGCTTGGCCTCTATTTGATAAAAATTACGCCTTACAACTGCAACATAAAAGTCCTAATTCCGGTTTTTAAAAAATTTACTTCAATACAAGCCTGCCAACCTAGGGCAGGCCGGTTAACCATATCTTTCTACCACCGAAGCGGCTGTAAAAGATAATTACAATCAATCCCTTAACAGGATAGTACAGGATAATTAGCGATAAAGTTATCTTTAATATTGTTACTAATTAGAGACTAATTCAATTATACAATAACTTAACATTAATTTTTATGAAAAGATTCTTCAAAAAAAGAATTGATACTCAAAGTAGTAATGTTCAAGGAAAGTTCAGGTTTTTAAAAATATCATTTGTGATATTATTAGCGTTTACTTCCCAACTATATGCTGCTCCAAATGCATCAATCAATCAACAACAAGAAATTAAAGGTACGGTTGTAGGTAGTGACAATACACCACTTCCGGGCGTTAACATTTTAGTAGTAGGCACTACCAATGGTGCCGAAACAGATTTTGATGGAAAATATACCATCTTGGCAAACAAAGGTGACGTATTACAATTTTCATTTGTAGGCATGCAAACTCAAACTGTAACGGTTGGAGATAGTAACACCATTAATATTACTATGCAAGAAGACACCAATACATTAGATGAAATTGTGGTTGTTGGTTACGGCTCTCAAAAGAAAAGTGATATTACCGGAGCTGTTTCTACGGTGAAAGCTGCAGATTTGGTAAAAATACCTTCTACCAATGCGGTAGAAGCCTTACAAGGTAGGGCATCAGGGCTAACCGTTATCAATAACGGCTCGCCCGGTAGTTCTCCAACGGTACGGATTAGAGGTATAGGCACCCTAGAAAATAATAACCCTGTATTTGTGGTAGATGGAATTACCGTAAATGATATTTCAAACTTAAATGCCAGTGATATCGAATCGGTTAGTGTTTTAAAAGATGCTTCAACCACAGCGGTTTACGGATCATTAGGTGCAAATGGAGTTGTTGTCATTAAAACAAAAAAAGGAAAAAAAGGAAAAGTTGTTTTTAACTTTAATACGTATTTAGGAACGCAATTTAAACCCGAAACGCAAAACCTACTAAATACAGAGCAATACATTTCGTACGCTACTGATATGATATTAAATGCCGATCCGAATGCCACAGTACCGGCAATATTTAGCGACCAAACTGTTATCAATACCAATGTAGATTACCAAGATGCCATATTTCAAGACGGTACCACAAATAATTATGAATTGAGTGCCTCAGGCGGTAGTGAATATACGAGTTTTAGGCTATCAGGCGCTTATCAAAAACAAGATGGTATTTTATTAAACAGTTCATTGGATAAATATACCTTTAGAATGAACAGTGAATTTAGCAAAGGCCGTTTTACTTTTGGCGAATCATTGGGAGTTACCTATACAGAACAAAACCCGTTAATTTTGGCTTTTAGTGTTTCACCATTAGAAAATGCCATTCGAATAGCTCCGTATTTGCCAATTTTAAATCCTAATAATATAGGAGGCTTTAATGAATTGACCAATGACGATATCAATACGGCACGAAATCCGGTAAGGACACTAAACAGGGAAATACAAAAAAATAAGAGAATAAACCTCTTAGGAAATATGTATGCCAAAGTAAAAATTATTGAAGGCTTAGAATACAAAGTAAATGCAGGAATAAATTTCTTTGATAATAAATTCAAAAAAACAGAGCTGCCTTTTGGTGTTGCCGGTAGTTTACACAACCAACTCATCACACGGCTTTCATATTTTGATGCTAGGGTAAATACCATTACTTTTCAAAATAGCCTTCAATTTAAAAAGACACTTAACGAAAACCATAATATTGAAGTGCTAGCATTGGCAGAGCAACGAAAAAGGAGAACCACAACACTAAGCGGTGTGGGGACTACCGACCTCGGAATTCAAGATTTAAGCGGTGGGTTGTCTGGTGGCGCAAGGTCTGTAGACTATAACAGAATTGGATATTTAGGAAGGATAAATTATAACTATGCCGGTAAATATATTCTCGCAGCATCGCTCAGGCGTGACGGTTCATCTAGATTCGGCGCTAATAAAAGATGGGGTAATTTCCCTGCTTTTGCCGCCGGTTGGGTTATCAGTAAAGAAGGCTTTTTTAATCCCGATGGCTTCATAAATAATTTCAAACTTAGAGGAAGTTGGGGATTGGCAGGAAACGATAAAAGTGCCGGCGATTTCAGTTTTGAATCTGTTTTATTAGCCAACTTTTTCTATGGCAATGCCCCTGCGTTGGCGGTTAGCTCATTGCCCAATCCTGATTTACAATGGGAAGAAACAGAAATAACCAATATAGGGATAGACTTAGG
>DRQI01000358.1 GCA_011330545.1 Flavobacteriia bacterium | reverse complement strand
TTTGGTTAAAAGGAAGAAAAGAAGCGTTTAAAAGTCCGTTAAAACCTTTTATCCAAATAGTGTTTATCCTTTTTAGCCTTTGGGTTTTGGGCTATATGTTGCTAGAACGCCCAAAGCAAAGTTTGATAGGCCTTCTTTTTGTGGGTGTGGGCGGTATTACTTATTTTATATCCATTCGTAAGAATAGCCGCTAGCCAAATCAAAACAAGCGCTCAGGTTCATTTGCTAGTTTTGGGATTGTTAAATTTGAGCCTATGGCAGCATTCAATTTCTCACTAAAATATGCCGAAAGCAGCGGAGAAGCTACTTCTAGATTCTGGTGTACGAAAAAATGAATTTTTTGCAAGCCATCACCTACCCATTCCTTTAACCTGAGTACCCAATCGTCTAAGCGGCCATAATCACTTTGGTGATTGGCACCGACATATCGTATAAAGGCTTCGCCATTGGTCAAACGCATGTGTAATAAATCTCTTCTACCCGCAGTATCAACCAACATATTTGCGATATTATTTTTTTCTAATACATCGTATAGCTCATTAGCAATGGCATTGTCATTATACCAATCGGTATGCCTGAATTCAATTGCTAACGGAATTTCTTCGGGCCATAATTCCGCGAAAGCGAAAACCCTATCAATATCTTTGGGCGCAAAATTGCCATGCATTTGTAAAAAAACGGTGCCCAATTTTTCTTTTAAATTGGCAGCTGCATAGAGATAATTGTCTACGGTAAGTTTAACGTCATTCAATCGTTTCCAATGGCTGATTTCTTGATTTAACTTCGGAAAGAACTTAAAATCGGCAGGTGTTTTATGATACCACTTTTCGAATTGCCCGGGAGAAAAATAGCGATAAAAAGTGGCATTCAACTCGATACTGTTAAACTGAGTGGCGTAATAAGCCAGTTCATCTTTGGTTCCCCTCGGATAAAATCCTTTTAATTCTTGCCGGTTCCACTTGGCACAACCCACATAAACTTCGGGTTTTGCATCGTTTTTAAAAGTTGACAACACTGTTTTCGTACCTGAATGATCCGGAGGCAAGGTGAAATCAATTAACTCAGGATGGCTGACTTTTCCGAATTTCATAGTGATATTGTTAGTACTGGTACTTTTTTTCAAAGGTATGTAATAATTTAAACCGATTGTATTCGTATATTATTTCTATTTTTTAAGGAGGCCTATGACTATTTCAAATAAATTTATGGCATTTCTCTTGCGGTTTTAAAAAAAAGTATTACTTTTGGAACGTTCATTTCAAATAAAAATGCCAAAAGAAACAACTTTTGATAAGGATTTCGTTCTTAAACAGGCAACCAATCTGTTTAGGGAAAAAGGGTACAATGCTACTTCTATGCAAGATTTAGTAGAAGTTACGGGTTTAAACCGATCGAGTATCTACAATACTTTTGAAAGTAAGAAAAATTTATTTTTAGAATGTTTAAAATCGTATGAGACATTATACGATAGGGAAGTCTTAAAAAAATTGGTGCAATCAAACACGGGCTTGCAAGCCATCAAAGCCATTTTTGACATGTATCTCTTTGAAATGGCCGTGGTTAAAGATAGCCGTGGTTGTTTGATTGTCAATTGTAAATCTGAAATGGCCAATCACGACGCTGCCATTACTAATTTTTTGAGCTCAAATCAGCAAAAAGCACTTGAATTGTTTGAAGACTTGGTAAGCCAAGGCCAAAAAGACGGTTCAATCAATCAATATAAAAGCCCGAAAGAATATGCATTGTTTGTATACTCTTCTTTACAGGGTTTTAGAATGACTGGTATTTTAGTATCAGACAAACTGCAATTACAGAGTATCATTACTACTGTAATGCAAACATTAGCGTAATCGCCATTTTCTGCACTCAGTGCGGGTTTTACAGGTGGCAAGGGTTGGTTTTCAACTCAATTGCGGCAGGCGGAATTATAGTATTTACTATGTAAATGCTTTGTATTCAGGCTGCCATAGAGGTTCGGTACTTTTGATACCGGCATCGAAAAAGTATATTTTTTTTAACCTTATTTGAAACGATTGTTTCAAATAAAAATTATTTTTAACATGAGTAAATTACAAAACAAAGTGGCTGTTATTACAGGAGCTAATAGCGGTATTGGTTTGGCAACTGCCAAGCTCTTTTTAAAAGAAGGGGCAAAAGTTGTGCTGTCGGGACGTAGAAAAGAGGCTCTCGAAGCAGTTGTAAAGAATTTAGACGGTGATTTTATTACTGTAGTAGGAGATGTTTCGAAAGCCGCTGATAATAAGCGGTTAATTGAAGAAGCTGTAGCCAAGTACGGCAGTATAGATGTTTTATTTTTAAATGCGGGAATCGCTCCGGTAGCTCCGACAAACGAGTTAACGGAAGCCCATTACAATGAGGTCTTTGATATCAACGTAAAAGGGCCTATATTGACGGTAAAAGAGGCCTTACCGCATATTACAGACGGTGGTGTGATATTGTTCAACAGCTCTATTGTTCATCAAAAAGGCTTTGAAGGCTTATCTGTTTATTCAGCAAGTAAAGGAGCCTTGAGGGCTTTTTCAAGGGTGCTGACTTCTGAAGTAAAGTCGCGAGGCATCCGGGTAAATACTATTGCCCCCGGGCCTATTGAGACTCCAATTTACGGTAAAATGGGCT
>DRQI01000357.1 GCA_011330545.1 Flavobacteriia bacterium | reverse complement strand
GCGTGATAAGGTAAAAGAAGCATTCGTACAACGTGAAGGTGAAAAAATTACCTATACACCCATTTTTATGCAAGCCGTAGCGGCTACTATTAAAAAGTTTCCGATGGTAAATATTTCGGTAGACGGCGATAAAATTATCAAAAGAAAGCACATTAATTTAGGAATGGCTGCTGCGTTAGACGATGGCAACCTCATTGTACCGGTGATAAAAAATGCCGATTTGTTAAACCTTGTCGGGATGACCAAAGCGGTCAATGATTTGGCAAGGCGTGCCAAAGCCAATCAGCTAAAACCCGATGAAATTCAAGGAGGTACCTATACGGTAACCAATGTGGGGAGTTTTGGCAGTGTGATGGGTACGCCGATTATCAATCAGCCACAAGTAGCCATTTTGGCTTTAGGGGCTATTAGAAAAGTACCGGCAGTAATAGAAACTTCAGAAGGCGATTTTATTGGCATACGCCATAAGATGTTCGTTTCGCATTCGTATGACCATAGAGTGGTGAATGGCGCGTTGGGCGGAATGTTTATCAAAAGCCTAAAAGAAACGTTGGAGGGGTGGGATTTGGACGCTGATTTTTGAGGCCTTTATATCTTGATAGAGGTTGATTTAATTGACGATAATCAGAAGCATTACACAAAACACTTTTTAAGGTGATAGTTGTTCTATTAGAGATTTAGGCAATCATGGTTGCTGATGTCTAATAAATTTTCGGCATCCATACTCTTGAATATTTTTCATAGTTTCCCACGTCAATTGGAATTAAATTTTCAGCAATCCAATAGTGATATTGGTCTTTTGATACTGAGAAAAAGAAATCTTTAATATTATCAATTTTTTGTGCTGTATAAATTATCATAGACTTTTTATCATTAAATGGACTTATCCAAGAAGTGACTAATTGTAAATTTGTTCCTTTTACAATTTTGTTAGAAATGATGCAGTTTTTAGTTATTTTAATTGGGATATTATCTATATATTTTTTTAAAAATAAATTCCCTTCCGTTGTTCCAAAAATTACAATATCATTTTCTGAAAAATTCATTTTTAATGCTTCAGTGTCATTGACAATATTAATTTCTTTAGAAATCATATCTCTGTATTTTGAAACAAAAAGTTGCATTTGTTTTTCTTTCTTTTTATTACTTTCACGTGTGCTCACTATGAAGTAGGTTGTACTATCATTTGCAAATTCGTAGGGTTTTGGAATTTTTTCAATACTTGTATTTCTTATATTTTCAACTTTATTTTGTTTTTCTACAATGTAATCTTCAGAAATAGTATCAAAAACTTTAATTAGTTCTGGAACAAATTCATTGAAATTTTTATAGTCACTTCTATTATTTTCGTAAATTTTTAGTTTTTCAATTATTGCATCCACATAAATGAATCTACGTGCAATCATCAGTTTATAGAAAGTATTATTTGATAATAGATTTCCAAAATATTGTTCCGTAATTCTTGTTACTATGGCTCGTACTATATGTTCATTTACAGTAACTTGCCAATGCCAATAGGCTTGATGTTGCATAGATTGGGCAATCGGTTCATATAATTGTTTATTTTTTGATAGTTTTTCTTTGTATTTATCAATACTTGGATTGACAAATCCGTGACTAAATTCATGAAGAATTAAATCTATTATAGATATTGTTGGATAGTAGGTTGGTATATTTCCCGAATGAGTGTTTGTTTCTACAATAGCATATAAATCAATTCCTTTTTTTGTTAGAATTTTTTTTCCGAAATTTCCATAGCCACTATTTATATTTAAGATTAGATTATAAGAATTGGCCTTTTCTCCAAAGTAATTTTCTAAATATTCAACACCTTTAAAATTTTTAAAATTGTATTTAACATTTAGTAAGATTTGATTGTAAAAACCTTTTTGAATTTTGTTAAAAAAAGTTGAAAAATGTGATTTTTTAGCGAAATTTTTAAATGATTTTGCAAGTTTGGTTATTTGCTCAATTCCACCACCACGTTTTATTATTTCAGAATCTAATCCTTCTTTTAAATTAAAGTTATAATCTAAATATAAAAGGAAAAACATAGGATCATCTATTCCCCATCCTTTTTGCATCGTTGCTTTCAATAATTTAGGAGCTTCAAGGTTTTTATATTTTGCAAAATGAGTTAAACACTCTAGCTTATATGAAATGTTTGATAGGGTCATTCCAGGATGACCTGCTTGCATCGCAATAATATTAAATAGTTCAATTCTTGGGTCTATACTGAAAGTAATTTCATTAACTTTTACTTGATAAAGGCTAACTTCTTTTGCTTCTATAACATTTAAATATGAAAAAAAGAGCACTAAAATTACTGCTTTATATATGGGTTTCATTGTTTAAGAGTTTTCGATTATTGTTTGATGAATTTTATTAAATACTATTAGAAATAAAGGACTTATACAAATTAATATTCCGATTATAACGAATTGCTGAGGTAGTTTTTCAACAATATTTAGGCTTGCAATTAAAACAAAAATTGACACAATTATAAAACCTTTGATTATGGATTTTTGATTGAATAAAATCGGCTTTTCTTTTTTTTTAGAAAGATTTAACTGATGAATTATCTTTTCGTTAAAGTTTTCTTTTGAAATGTTTTTTAAATCCTGACGTAAGGTGTTTAATATAATTTTATCGCTCATTTTGTATATTTTTTTTATTGATTGCTTGTTGCATTTTAAGCCTCGTTCTGTGGAGTAAAACTTTTACATTTGCTTTGCTCAAAGAAGTTATGAGAGCTATTTCGTTAATACTTTTCTCTTCTAAATAGAATAATACAATTACTGTATATTCATTTGGTTTTAAGGCTTTAAAAATATTTTTCAGATTTAGGATGTTTTCAAAATTTACTTCGTTGTTTTCAACTTCTACAAATTGCGGCAAGTATTCTACTGTTATATTTTTTCGTTTTAATTCTTTTAAACATTCGTGATAAATTATTTTATAAAGCCAAGTAGAGAATTTTGCTTCGTTCCTAAAATTTTTAAGAGATTCTAACACAATAATAAAAGAGTTTTGTACAATATCTTCTGCATCTTCTTTATTTTTGAGATGTTTTAATGCAATTGAAAAAGCCAATTCCTTATGATTGTTAATGAGCTTATTTAATGCTTGAATATTACCATTTTTGGCTTTTATGACTAACTCCTTCGACATGGAAAAGAGTTATTTGTTTTTTATTATTGCGTAGAACGTTAATGAGCCAATTCCAAAAAATAACAAAACCATAGAAATATAACTAATAACTGGCTCTAAGTCTGTATATGTTTCTAAGATGTGCGCGATAAATACTCCTAAAGCTAATGATATAGATATTATTCCTTTCGCTAAATTGCTAAATTTCATCTGTTGTAAAGCATCTTGAGGTATAATGCTTTCACCTTTTTTGATGAGTTCTAATTTTTCTCTATGTTGATTTTTTAAATAGAAATAGGTTACTATTCCTGTTATAGCGAACGCTACCATAAATGGGATTTGCCAAAATTCTATCATATTCTATGTTTTAAATTCTTTCTTTAGAGAAAGAAAATATTAAAAAGGTTACAATTTTGAAAAATATTTTTTTAGAGATTAAACAAGAATTAGCTTTAGTGGCCAATAGGTGAAATTAGCTGAAATAAGTTAAAAAACAAACTTAATCACCAGGCAATATGCCTATTTTCAAAAAGATGAAAGGTTTTTAAGAATAATAGTTTTTGAAAAATCCTCAAAGTTTCAACGAGTTTAGTATATTCGGAGCAAATTTAATAGTAACAATAAAAAAAACAGGATGAAGAAACTTTTAATAATTTTTGTACTTACCACTACATTAGTAAGTACGGCGCAAGAATCGGTACTTTTACGGGTAAACTACAACCAAGGAGACCAGTATGAAATGAATATGGATATGACTCAAGATATGGGAGCGTCAGGAGGGATGCACATGAATATGAAAATGTCAATGGATGTAAAAAATGTGAGTGATACTATTTTTAATACCGAAATACACTTTAAAACAGTTGCTATGGAAATGAATCAAGCCGGAACGAAAATGGCGTATGATTCTGAAAAACCGAATGAAGACTTGAACCAAATGGAGAAGCAACTCAAAGCCGGATTCGACCCTCTATTAGAAGCCACTATATTGGTTAAAAACAACCACTTAGGAGAGGTGTTGGAAACCAAGTTTGAACCGAATAACCCGGCATTAAAAGATTATGCAGACCAGTCGAGTGGTATTGTATTTCCTAAAAAAGCCGTTAAAGTTGGAGATAGTTGGGAGATGGTAAAAGAAAAAAACGGCGTAAAAATGAAATTTGTATATACCGTAAAATCTATCGATAAAGACACTGTCGTATTAGACGTTAGCGGTGATATTTCGAATGCTGCCGAAGGTACGATTAACGGGAGTATTGAAATTGACAGGTCAACCGGGATGCAACAAAAATCAACCTTAGGGATGGAGATGAAAGTAATGGGGCAAAACGTTATAACGCGAATAGAAAGTACTATAAAAAAAGCTGAGTAGGATATCAAGTAAAAAGTAATAGTTAATAGGCAGCAGTGAGTTATAAACCACTGCTGCTTTTTTTACCGGTTTGCCAAAAGAAAATACGAAAAGCGTTTCTTTATAAGAAGTATTCTTTTCATCTTTTGTACCTTTGAGTTCTAAATAAAGCGAATGGAATTAAAACTCACAAAACCCATAGTATTCTTCGATCTCGAAACTACGGGTATAAACATTGCCAAAGACAGGATTGTTGAAATTTCAATCTTAAAAGTATATCCCAATGGCAATAAAGAAAGTAAAACGTGGTTGGTAAATCCCGAAATGGAAATTCCCAAAGAAGTGGTAGCCATACACGGTATTACCAATGAAAAAGTAGTTACCGAGCCCACGTTTAAAGAACTGGCCAAAGAAATTAGCAAACTCATAGAAGGTTGCGATTTGGCAGGTTTTAATTCTAACCGCTTTGATATTCCGCTATTGGCCGAAGAGATGTTGCGTGCCGAAATAGATTTTGATATGAAAAACAGAGTAGCGGTAGACGTACAGGTAATTTTTCATAAAAAAGAACAACGTACATTGAGTGCCGCGTATAAATTTTATTGCGATAAAGACCTCGAAGATGCGCATTCAGCAGAAGCAGATACCAATGCTACCTATGAAATTTTAAAAGCACAGTTAGACAAGTATGACGATTTGGAAAATGATATTAAATTTTTAAATGAATTTTCATCACATAAAAAAAGAGCCGATTTTGCGGGCTTTATCATGTATGATGACGAAGGCAATGAAGTTTTTACCTTTGGCAAGTACAAAGGAAAAAGAGTAGCCGATATTTTAGAAAAAGACAAAGGGTATTACTCGTGGATTCAAAATGCCGATTTTCCACTCTATACCAAAAAAGTACTTACCGCTATTAAATTGCGAAGTTTAAATAATAAATTGAGTTAATATGTATGTAAATTTTCATGAATTGCCAACTACTTCAAGAGTATGGGTATACCAAGCTGATAGAGAATTAAGTCAAGGAGAAATTGAACAAATTTCAAAAAAACTAAAACACTTTGTAAACCATTGGAAACGCCATGGCGAGGATTTAAAAGCCTCCTTTGTGATAAAATACAATCAATTTATTATTTTAGCCGTTGACGAAGATTATAATGATGTCTCAGGATGTTCAATTGACGACTCGGTACGAATTATAAAAGAATTACAACAAGAGCTAGCCGTTGATTTGCTCAATAAAATGAAGGTAACTTTTAAAGACGGCACAAATATCAATACCGTTTCGTTACAAGACTTTAAAAAATATGCCCAACAAGAAAAGATAAAAAGCGATACCGTTGTTTTTAATAATATGATACAATCAAAAGCCGATTTTGAAACCGCTTGGGAAGTAGAAGCCCGTAAAAGTTGGCATGCAAAATTTTTGGTATAATATCGTAACCGGCAATTTATTTTGCTAAATACTGCCGAGAACAATCGGCATAATGAGTAAGTTTATCCCGATTGAGCCCACTATTATCATAAACCTTTGTAAACCTGAGCTATACCTAAAGCCTAAAAGTACTAATTTGACAACCCTAAATACATGAAGAAGAACTTTTTACTGCTAATATCACTTTTTTTTACAATACTACTACCCGCCCAACAACCCGACCCCTTAGAAAAATTAGACAATTACGGACAAACAATATGGGTAGACAGTATTTTGAATTCGATGACATTAGACCAAAAAATAGGACAACTATTTATGGTGCAAGCCTATTCTAATAGAGACGAAAAACACAAAGTTGCCATTGACAGGATGATTAAAAAATATCAAGTTGGCGGACTTATATTTATGCAAGGAACACCCCAAAAACAGGCAACCTTAACCAATCACTACCAAGCCATTTCTAAAATACCGCTTTTAGTGGCTATCGATGCCGAATGGGGGCTC
>DRQI01000356.1 GCA_011330545.1 Flavobacteriia bacterium | reverse complement strand
TAATAAGTGTTCAGTTTGAAAATGTCTTTAAAGATATTGCCGCCAATCTGCCCATTTATCAACGTGTTAGCGTAAATGAAATTATACTAAACCTCAATAATGAGTTGAGGGAGAGAGGTATTGATACCAATTTTGAATTTGGTGTTTTTGGCGATGGGTTGGCAACCAAAGTAAAGTCAAAGAAATTCAAAAAAGAAAAAGGTAAAAGTTATCAAGTCCCATTATTTGCCAATGAAGATGGAGACAGTAATTATCAGTTGTATGTTAGTTTCCCGCAAAAGAATACCTATATATTAGCTTCTATTTCAAATATCTTAATACTGTCAGCAATCTTTATTTTCATTATTATTTTGGCGTTTGCCAGTGCGTTGTACCAATTGATAAAACAGAAGCAGATTTCGGCAATAAAAACCGACTTTATCAACAATATGACCCATGAATTTAAAACGCCTATTGCCACGATAAATTTGGCCTTAGATGCTATTAAGAACCCGAAAATTATCGGCGACAAAGAAAAGGTAAAGCGCTATATAGAAATGATACGTGAAGAGAATAAGCGCATGCACGGGCAAGTTGAAAATGTATTGAGAATATCGAGGTTAGAAAAAAACCAACTTGACCTAACTAATGAAATTGTTGATTTACACGATATTATAAAAGATGCAGTGGCACATGTAGATTTGATTATCAAAGATAAAGGCGGCTATATCAATTTACATTTGAAAGCATTGCAAAGTGAAGTTATGGTCAATAAGTTTCACTTTACCAATGTAATAGTAAATATGTTAGACAATGCCATAAAATATACGAAAGAATCGCCAAAAATTGACGTGTATACAGAAAATGCCGGGAATAATATCATTGTTAAAATTAAAGACCAAGGTATTGGAATGAATAAAAATGTACAAAAACGCATTTTTGATAAATTTTATAGAGAACAAAAAGGAAATATCCATGACGTAAAAGGGCATGGACTGGGTTTACCCTATGTAAAGAAAATAGTAGAACATAATCACGGAAGTGTATATGTTGAAAGTGAAAAAGGAAAAGGAAGTACATTTACCATAAAACTACCCCTAATTTAATTATAATAATTATGACAAATAAAAAAATACTACTAGTAGAAGATGATCCGAATTTTGGTACGGTATTAAAAGATTATTTAATGCTGAATGATTATTCTGTCACCCATGCCAAAGACGGCTTGGAAGGTTTGATAATGTTTAAAAATGACGATTTTGATATCTGTATACTAGATGTAATGATGCCCAGAAAAGACGGATTTTCATTGGCAAAAGATATAAGAGCCTCGAATGCTGATGTGCCCATCATCTTTTTAACGGCCAAGACCATGAAAGAAGACGTGTTAAGAGGGTATGAAGTAGGAGCCGACGATTATTTGAACAAACCGTTTGACTCTGAAGTATTGCTGCATAAAATCAAAGCCATTTTAAACCGTAAAGAAAAAGATACCAGTGCTGATGACGATCAGTACGAATTTCAAATTGGCAAGTTTCATTTAAATTCTAAATTACGCCATTTATCTTTCGACGGTGGCGAGCCCCGAAAATTGTCTCCCAAAGAAAACAAGCTGTTAAAAATGCTGGTATTGCATGTTAATGATTTAATGCCTAGAGAATTAGCCTTAACTAAGATTTGGAGAGACGATAATTATTTTACCTCGAGAAGTATGGATGTGTACATTGCCAAACTTCGTAAATATCTAAAAGAAGACCCCAATGTTGAAATTGTAAATATTCACGGCGAAGGCTTTCGGCTCATTGTAAATTAAATGGAGCATTAGAATTCAATTGAATATAAAATACAACGGGCTATATTTTGGCCCGTTTTTTTATGGTTATGAACCTGGGTTTAGTTTAAAATTCATATTTTTATTGACGCACAACGCTACCTATTTACCGGCAACGTAAACTTAACTTATGTCAGGATATTAATTTTTTGAGATAATTCATTAGAAAACGATGGCAACATTCATTAAAATATACAACGAAAACCCAAACCCTAAAGAAATTGATAAAGTGGTAGCGGTACTCAAAAAAGGCGGGTTGATAATTTATCCTACCGATACCGTATACGGCTTGGGATGTGATATTACCAATACCAAAGCCCTAGAAAAAGTAGCACGTATTAAAAACTTGAAATTATCAAAAGCTAATTTTTCTTTTATTTGTAACGGATTGAGCCATTTATCAGATTATGTAAAACAAATTGATACCCCTACCTATAAGATATTAAAAAGAGCCCTGCCCGGAGCGTACACTTTTGTATTGCCCGGAAGTAATAAATTACCCAAAGCTTTTAAAAAAAGAAAAACGGTTGGAATCAGAGTACCCGATAACAATATTATCAGAGAAATTGTAAAGCAATTAGGAAACCCGATTGTATCAACGTCAATCTATGATGACGACGATGTTATTGAATATACCACTGACCCCGAATTAATTTTTGAAAAGTGGCAACATTTGGTAGAAGTGGTTATAGATGGCGGGTATGGCGGCAATCAGCCATCAACCGTTATTGATTTATCAGCCGGTGAAATTGAAATTATTAGAGAAGGCAAAGGGTCCTTAGAAATTTTACAATAATTACCCGCAGTCATCCCCATTACTATAAACCAACTCGTTATAATTCTTTTTGAGCTTATGCAATAAAATACCGTAAAGCAATCTGTAAAATAACCATGTTAATGTTACAATAACGGCTACCAAAACAAAAGTTAGAAACCATACAAGTAGCATACTGGTGCCTTCAGGTAGTTTTTCTAAAAAATCAGGAGTACTGAATTTTTTATATAAAGTAACCAAAGAAATAATAGGAATCATCGCTAAGTTAAACCAAATATAATGCTTTACAGACCTTCGTGTCTTGATAATGTTTTGCATTAAAACCTTAGGGTTAGAATCAGCAGAAATCGATTGGTAATTTTTATAGAACCGATAGATGAAATAAATAATGACAATATAAGTAATGGTATTGAATATAATTGAAAAGTTCAATAATCCCAAAGCCCTTGTTTCAGTAGTATATTTATCAAAATCGGCAAATAATAGGAGGATGTTCGGAATTATAAATTCTAACAAACTGATAATAAAAATCCATTTTACAATAGAGGATGATTTCTTATGAATAAGATTAGAAATTTCTTCTCGCGATAATTTTGGAAGCGTATGGTCTAATTTCTTCCAATTCTTTTTTAATAATTCTAATTGATCCATAGTATTACGGATTTAGTATTTTTTTTAATTTATTTTTTACTCTATTCATTTTCACTCTCGCATTAACTTCAGAAATACCCATGGTTTCTGAGATTTCCCTATAATTTTTATCTTCTAAATATAAAAATACCAACGCCTTTTCAATATCTGATAAATGGTGAATGGCCTTGTAGAGCAGTTGTAATTGTTGCTCTTCGGTATCGTCGTATTCAGAAGATTCTATTTTAAATAAAACCGAATCAAAATCTTGCGTTTTAATGGTTCTTTTAGATTTTCTATACAGCGTAATGGCCGTATTTAAGGCAACCCTATACATCCAAGTGCTAAATTTTGCTTCGCCCCTAAACTTCGGGTATGCTTTCCATAGTTGGATGGTAATCTCTTGAAATAAATCATTATGGGCATCTTTATTGTTCGTATAAAGTTTACAAACTTTGTGTACAATGTTTTGATGCTGCTCTAAATCTGCGATAAATTTATGTTCGAGTTCTTCAGTCACGTTTGGTTGGTTTCCAACTTATAAGTAAGTAAAATGATGAATTTGTTACAAGGTATGTAAAATTTATAGTGAAAGTACAAAAGGCTCTTTCAAGCCATAGTATCAATGGCGATTCATTTTTTCTTTTAAGTGAGCCGCCAAACGCAAACTCAAAGCGACTAATGTCAGGGTAGGATTAACGGCACCTCCGGTGGTAAAACAAGAGGAACCTGAAATATATAAATTATTGATTCCGTGAACTTTACAATTAGCATCCACCACTCCTTTTTGAGGATTGCTACTCATTCGGGTCGTACCCATATGATGCCATCCGCCACTGGTAAAATCGGGCCAAGAAGTATCGTTTTTATCTTGTAGATAATCAAATAATTTCACTCTGGCAATATCCGTAATGCCCACTTGTTGCCCGATAATTTCATAGATTTTTCGGATACTTCTCTTATCAAAAGGCGTCAATTCCCAATGCAACTGGATTCTAGGTACCCCTAAAGCGTCTTTTTCAGTGTCTAACGTAACACGCGAATTCGGGTTGGGCACCTGTTCAATTCGGGTAAAAAATTCATAGGCTCTGTCAATGTTGTCTATGGTAGCTTCGTCTTTGTATTTTAACAACCGGTTTTTTACTTTTTCCCAAGTTGATAACTTATTCTTTCGGGGGTCATCGGTATTCCAAATATCAATAAAGGGTTTTGTATGCCTCGCTTTGTCTAAAGGCCTAAAAGCGGCAGTGCCATTTAAAATTTTAAACTTCTCTTGGGCAGCTTCAGAAATCGCCAATTCGGCCCGGGCTTTTGTCTTGCCATAATCTAGTAAGTACAGTTGCATGGGGAGCTTGCGAGAGAGCCATATCTCAGCGCCTTTGACTTCTATATGTTCCATAAAATACCGCCCAACAACATCATTTTCATTAGCTAAGCCGTATCGGTTTTGGGTATTGGAAGCCAGCAATAACCGCGCATTTTGGATAGCACCTGAGGCTAAAATATAATGTTTGGCTCTTACCTTGAGTGTTTTGCCTTCGTGATTTTTTGCCGTAACTTCGGTAACTTCAGAGAGGTTATCATTGGCTGTGATATTGGTTACATTGGCATACGTATAAAGGTGTATATTGCCGGCATTTACGATGGTATCTTTGTATTTGTACCCAAATCGGGTAGGTGGGCTGAATTGCCACATTTTATTCCAAACTACATTTTCATCAATAGGAAGCGCAATACGCGAAGGGTCTTCTTTTTGCCAATGTGCTACATTATAATCATAAGATGCCAAGTCTAAAATGTCTGTGGCTTTATGATAATAAGGATCGATATCTTTTTTAGAAATAGGCCATCCGCTATGGGCTACCCAATCTCTTTTTTTAAAATCGAGCTGATCAAACTGTGCGCAAAAACCTCCCCAAATTTTGGTAGTGCCGCCAAAACAATGAATGCGGGTTGCCCGTAATGAAAAATACCGTTGCCCGGTAGTTTTGCCTTTGTATAAGTCTTGTATTTCATTTTCATAATCAAAACCTCCACCTTCTAATAAGAGTACCTTATAAGGGGTGTTTATCCATTCTAAGGCAATGCTAATTCCTGCTGCCCCGGCACCTATAATACAGATATCGCCTTCTATAAGTGTATTGGTATCTAATTTTCGTGCATCTATTAACATGATTAGTTTTTTAGAAGGGCATTTAGGGCGCATTGCCGTGCTTCGGTTTTTGATAAAACCCACCCTTTGAGAAACACAAGTTCACCCATGGTAAAATCATTTTTTATTTTTTTACCGATGAATTGTTGTAGCACCGTTGCCTCAGACGGCTTAAAAACAGCATTGCCGGTTGTATCTCTCAGCAATAAATGCATTAGTAATTCTCTTGTTGTTTCTGAAGGTACAGATGCCATATAAGAATTTCCCAATTCGCGAATTGTATCCATATCTTTAATTGCCAATAATGTTTTAGGAGAAGAGAGTATTTCTTCTAAACTAGGTGTTGTACTACAACTTGCCACCGGTAAAGCAAGGGTAATTGCTGCAGCAGTAGAAACCCAAATAAAAGTACGCCTTTTCATCGATCAATTTTTTTATTGTTTTTATAAATCAAGCCTTTCCTGCCTTAGCAAAAAGCAGCATTTGATTATACATATATCGGTTGCTATTGTATGGGTTATGAAGGCTCATCGCAAATTAATGATTAATCATAAAGCATACGAAACTAATCTTTATATTTTAAGTTACCAAGCAAAATAAAAAGAAATCATACAGTAATTTTTAATACGATTTTTTCGGATTGAAAAGGTGACAATTCATCCTTAAAAAAGTACAATCCGGTAGCTATTTTTAGTATAACGAAATTTGCCAAAAGATATTTGCAGCAGAAAAATAGTTATATAAGACAATGAAAATTTTAATAAAAATAGCCTTGCTGCTGCTCGCCACACAATTGAATGCCCAACGACCAATATCAGGTAAGGTAACCGATAAAAAAGGAACTCCTATTGTAGGTGCCAATGTATATCTTCAAAATACCTATGACGGAGCCACCACCGATATTGACGGTAAATTTTCTTTCGAAACCACAGAAATGGGCGAAGTTACTTTGGTAGTTTCGTATATTACCTTTCAAACCTATAAAAAAACGGCTGATGTAACTGTTTTGCACCACCTAACTATCATTTTAAAAGAATCGGTAAATACCTTAGATGCCGTGGTATTAACGGCGGGTTCATTTCAAGCCGGCGATAATTCAAAAGCTACGGTGATGAATTCACTAGACGTGGTGACTACTGCCGGCGTTGCAGGCGATTTTATTTCGGCATTGCAAACCTTGCCGGGTACACAAACCGTTGGCGAAGACGGCCGTTTGTTTGTACGTGGCGGCACTGCCGAAGAAACACAGGTTTTTATTGACGGATTACAGGTGTTTAAGCCCTATACGCCAACCGCTAATAACATTCCTACCCGCGGGCGCTATTCGCCTTTTTTATTCGATGGGATTACCTTTAGTACCGGCGGGTATTCGGCAGAATATGGCAATGCCCTGTCGAGTGTTTTATTGCTAAATACTATCGACCAACCTAAACAAAATGAAACCAACCTTTCGTTTATGTCGCTTGGCGGAGGGATTGGCCATAAAAAAAAATGGAAAAATGATGCCCTTACTCTCAATACCCAATACATAAACTTAGCGCCTTATAATGCCTTGTTGCCCGATAGGAACCAATGGAATAAACTCCCCGAAGCCATTTCAGGAGAAACCGTTTACAGGCATGTTACCGAAAACGGATTGTTAAAGTTCTATTCGGCTTTTGAAGCGACAAAATTTGACCTTGAACAAGAAGATATTAATTTTGAAAATTTGGCGAGGTTTACACTTGCCAATAGCAATTGGTATAGCAATGCGTCTTATGACGGCTATATTGGCGGTACTACAAAATTAACAGCAGGGGCGAGTTTTAGCAATAGCAATACCAAGGTTCGAATAGTTGATACAGACATAAAAACCGTTGAGAACTCTTTTCACCTAAAAGCAAAACTAAGGCATGTATTTAGCAGCCGTTTTAAATTGAGTTATGGCGGCGAACTTATAACTGCCAATTTTGATGAAAGCGGATTGGCCAATCAATCCACGCCATTTAAAAATAACTTTACCAATACCTCTGGTGCTGCTTTTGCCGAAGCCGATGTGTTTTTCTCAAAAAAGTTTGCTGCTAAAGTGGGTGTCCGCGGAAACTATGTTGCCTTGCTCGATGAATATGCCGTAGCGCCGCGTTTGTCATTAGCCTATAAGCTAAGCCGGCATGGGCAATTGTCTTTTGCCTATGGTAATTTTTACCAAACTCCCGAAAATGATGCCTTAAAATTTGAGCAGCAGTTGGCCTTGCAAAAAGCAACACACTATATTTTTAATTATCAATACAAACACAACAAACGGTTGTTTAGGGCAGAAGCCTTTTATAAAAAGTACGATAAGTTGTTGCAGTTTGATACTGCCTTGAACCTGCCGAATACCAATTTTACTACAAACGGATTTGGCTTTGCCAAAGGCTTAGACCTGTTTTTTAAAGATAGCAAAAGTGTTAAAAATTTACAGTATTGGTTTTCGTATTCGTATTTGGATACAAAGCGGAAATTTCAGGATTTTCCGGCAGAGGTTACGCCGGATTACGCTACCAAACACAATGCTTCATTGGTGACTAAATATTGGATTGACAAGTTGCGTTCGCAAGTGGGAATGACCTATAATTATGCCGGTGGGCGCCCATATAACAATCCGAATTCGGCTTTCTTTATGGATGGCAAAACAAAAGATTACCACAGTTTGAGTGTGAATTGGAGTTATTTAATTTCACAACAAAAAATACTCTATGTTTCGGCAACCAATATCTTAGGGTTTAATAATGTATTTGGTTATGACTATGCCCAAACGCCTGATAACAATGGCGTTTTTCAACGCCAAGCGGTAGTACCCAATGCCGACCGATTCTTTTTTATAGGGTTCTTTTGGACGATTAGTGATGATAAGGTTAAAAATCAACTGGATAATTTGTAGGGGTGTTTATCATAAGACTAGAAACTTGTTTTAACAACTAATAGGTAATAGTACGAAGTTAGGCTTTTTGAGCGAGAAAGCCAATTACATACACCTACACCATCTAAAGGCCAAAATAACTTCTTGATAAACCAAAACACCGGCTTTATTTAAAATTGATGCCGTTTTCTTGTAAAATTTCTAGAAACCTATCTTCTTGGCCATTGCTTTTCATTTCTTTATAGATATACGCTAACAACTTTTCGGCATCGGCCCTATAGGGCGATTTTTGTTCGGTATATAAGCGCAGGGCCCGGCAAATATTTTGCAATCCTTTTTCATTGTCATTTTTATATTGAAAATAGATAAGGCCCATTCCGTAATACACTTCAGGATTGTCTTTCTCTATTTCTGCTAGCCTGTTATAGGCTTCTAAGGCTTTGTCGAATTCTTTTTTATATGCGTATACTATGGCAATATTTTGTAAGGGTGTTTTTCCTTTCGGATTTATTTTTAACGAATTTTGATAGGCTTCGATGGCTTTGTCGTATTCTTCTAGCTTTCGGTAGGTAACCCCTAAATTATCCCAAGCAAAAGTGAAGTTTGGGTCAATTTCAACGGCTTTTTTATAGTGCTTGAGGGCTTTTTTATAATTGCCCTTTTCGCCTTCTTGATTCCCTTTTGAATACCATTCCATGGCATTGGCATTGTCAGAAATCGAGTTTTCACTTAATTTTTCATTTGCCGCAATTTTCCTTTTAAGGGAGGCGCAAGTATCCATGAGGTACCGTTCTAACTGATAGTAATATTTTTTGTATTCGTCTGAATCTTTATTGGTGCTGATATTAATGGTTACATCCGCTGTTTTTTTCGATTTTACAGTATCTTTTTCAGCTTCAGACAGGTTCATCAGTTTTATCCCTAATTGATATGCAGTAACCTGTTTATCAATACATTGATTAATGTCTTTTGCAATTTCTTTATTCGATTTATTAAAAGTACTGATAGAATCTATACAAGAACAGGCAACGCCTGCCATTTCTTTTTTTAACTTTTCCTTTTCATTCGGGTTTTGAGCCGTAGTAATGGTAATTGCAATTAATAAAAAAAATGTTAATGGAATTTTCATTGATTCTTTATGTTAAGATGGTTTTGTATAAAAATAGTGACAGTGCCTCGGTTAAGAAAACAAATGTGTTTTTTTGTTGGCCTTTATCAGTAGAAAAGTGATTGATTAATTGTTTCATACTAAAACTACGGTACAAATTTAAATGCTGTCAATATTGCTTTTAATCATTTTTTCAACGTCTATAGTTGAGGCAGTATCTTTTGCGATAAGGTCGTATCTTATTTTTGCGCATAATTTGGCGAGGCCTGATGACAATTCATCAGATTCTAACGAAGTAATTTTAGCATCTTGAGAAGTATTTTTGATGATTTTTATAAAATTTGAATATTCTTGTAGCACTTCAGGATTTGCAATGATAGATATTTTATGTGTCAAAAATTCTAAGGCAATTAAATCATTTTCGTCAATAGTGCCTTTTACGATTATTTTTTCGATAAATTCAATGAGCTCAAAATACAAGGTTGATTTTAAGTCGAATAGTTTTACGCGCTGCTCTTTCTCTATTTCAACTTCACTTTGTTTATTTAGCAGTGCCGCAGTAATGGCAATGGTGGCAATAGTGCCTAAAATAATCAACACGATTTCTTGGGCAAACGGAATGTTTTCTGTGCTGAGGTAAGCATACCGTAAAAAAAAGTAGCCGCCGATAAAGGTGATTAATGAAATTAATAAATAATTGGCACTTTTACTCATGTTAGAAGGTTGTGATTGTGGAAATCGAGTTTGTTATGCAGGCTATTTATTTCGTTTTGTAAGTTTTCAATCCTTGATAGTAAATTCAAAATTACATCCAAGCCTTCAAAATTAACATTGAGGTCATAATGCAAACGAATCATTTTTTCAATAATGGTAATTTGGTTTACATCGATATATTTTTGATCATCAACAATAATCTCGATAATATCAAAATCTGATAGAGATTCTATAAAAGACGGTGGGATATCGTAGTGTGTACAGAATTGTTGAATGGAAATTACAGTCGGCTTTTTCATCGGTTTATAAATTGTTTTTTAAGGGTCATGGTTTGTAAATAGGTTATCTTAATTTTGACAATTCAGTGAATAAATCCTTTTCTTTTTTACTGAGTTTCGTCGGTATTTTTAGTTGATAGGTTATGTATAAATCTCCAAACTTTCCTTCTTTTTTATAGATGGGAAACCCTTTGCCTTTTAGTTTCACTTTTGTTCCGTTTTGGGTTTCGGGCTTTACTTTTAGTTTTACTTTTCCGTCAAGGGTTTGTACTACTATTTCACCACCCAAGATGGCTTTGTAGATGTCTAAGTCAACATCTCGGTATAAGTCATTTTTATTTCGTTTAAACGGAGTGTTGTTACGAATGTTAAATTTGATATACAAATCGCCCTTAGCACCGCCGTTAACGCCATCGCCACCGTGCCCTTTAATTTTGATTACTTGTCCGTTTTCAATTCCGGCCGGAATGGTCAAGCGTATTTTTTTGCCATTGACAGTAAGGGTTTGTTTATGGGTTTTGTAAACATCTGTAAGGTTTAGCTGTAATTCGGCATTGTAATCTTGCCCTTTAAATTTTACGCTCCGCCCCCGAGACCCAAATCCTGATGCCCCGGCACCGCCAAACATAGATTCAAAAAAGTCTGAATAGTCGCCTTCGCCAAAACTGCTATGTGCATATTGATTTCCATAGGCTTTTTGCTGTTGCCGTTGTTGTTGCCTGGCTTTTTCAATTTCATCAGCGTGTTTCCAATCTTTGCCATAGGCATCGTATTTTTTGCGATTTTCAGGATTGCTCAATACTTCATTGGCTTCATTTACTTCTTTGAACTTTTTTTCGGCAATTTTGTCATTAGGGTTTAAGTCAGGATGGTATTTCCGAGCCAATTTCCGATAAGCCTTTTTAATATCTTTATCTGAGGCACTTTTGGTCAATCCTAATACTTTATAGTAATCAATATATTCCATTCTATTATACAGTTCAGTTTATTTGAGTTCAATGCGTAGTCAAATGTCTTTGTCAACACGTGTTTTCTCAATTAGTTTTTTTTCTTTTTCGTTTGTATTCGTATTCTTTACGCTCTAATTCGTATTGCTTTTTCACCGCTTTTTTAAAGTTTGCCAGTAATTTATTTACGGCGGTAATGGCTTTTTTGTGTTCTTCGGCCAACACTACTTTTTTGCTTTTTAAATTAAGGGAAGCACTTACTTTATAGACCGCCGATGATTTGTTAAAAATAATTTCAAAGGCTAAGTTCTTAGAATATTTTTTAAATAATTCATTAAAGTATTGGTGCTTTTCTTCACAAAGCCCAATAATCTCACCTTGTAAGGGCTCCTCTATTTCTTTGATGTTTTTTATTGATAATGTTATCACGACGTTAAATTTAGCGTTTTTATGAATTAAATAATACAAAAAAATGAATAATTAAAGATACAACATATAACCATTTGAAAGGTTAAAACAGAAAAGAAGTTATGCTTTTATCCAGATGAGGTAATAGAGATAACTTCTTTTCTGTTTTTAAAAAGGTTATTTCTTTCTTTTGGGGAATAACCGTTCTTTAAATTTGCGAATATCGTTTTTCAAAGAGTCGAATTTTTGTTCGCTATTTTCTTTGTTTGTAACTGATTTTTTAAGGGTTTTAATTGATTTTGCCAAGGTAGCAAAATCTTTATCTTTTTTGCCATAGCCCATTTCTTCTGCCAATTGTAATTGATAATCGGCATTTTTTAATAAATTCAATACCTTGTCTGCATCTTCATGACCTTTTTTATCGATTGTTGCCGCTTCAATAATCATTTGTTCTGCATTTAATATTGGTATCGGCAAGATTGTTCTTTCAATCACTACGGTATTTAATACTTCTTGCAACACCGATTTTGCAGCTTCTTTATCATCTTCTTCTAAGAGTATTACGGCTGCTTTGATGGCATCGGGATAGGTAGCGGTTGGTATTAAAAAGGTATTGATAACCATTTCGCTTCTCAAATCTTTTAAGAGGTCGCTGGCCACTCTGTAATGCCCTTTGTTCATTGCTTTTTGTGCCAATTTTACGGTTTCCCTAACTGTTTTAATATCGGCTACAAATTCTTCCCTTTGAGAGGTTACATCAACGGGTATCAGTGCCAATGTTGGGTCTTTGGCCAATAATATTTCAAGGTTGCCAATGAGCTGTTTTCCTTTTTTAATGGCGTTGTTTTTGTCGCCTTTATCTATTTCGTGCAACAGCGATTGTGTTTCGCTAATCGTTGTCAATGCCTCATTAGTGAGTGCAACCTTTCTTTTGACAATTTCTTTTTCTACTTCAGCCAATATCTTAGCATTTAAACTGTCTTTGTTCATTTCTAAAACCGCTTCTTTTTGTGGTACTGCTGTTGCTTGCCCGTCATTTTTAGCTCGCTCGGTATTATTTTGGGCACAAGCGGTAAGAGTGATGGCCATCACCATCATAAGTGTTCCTACTATTGCTATTTTTTTCATTTTACAAAAACTTTTAAGGTTAAACGTTAGTTAAGAAACTGAAATTCGTTTCGCAGGTTTGGGTTTGGCTTCCTCTTTTTTCGGAATGTTAATACTTAAAATTCCGTTTTTATAGGTAGCGGTAATGGTATCGCTTTCAACCAATTTAGGAAGCGTAAACGAGCGTGTAAACGATTGATAGCTAAACTCTCTTTTGCTAAAGTGCTCATCCTCTTTGATTTCATTTTCATACTGCTTTTCTGATGAAATTGTCAAGAGGTTATTGTTTAGTTCAATAGTAAAATCTTTTTTGTCAAAGCCCGGGGCAGCCACTTCTACCGTAAAGGCTTCGTTATTTTCTTTGATATTTACAGACGGTAATGTAGCGCCTGTAACCGTATGGTTTTTATGAGCCCAATCTTCAACTTCATTGTTAAAAATAGTATTCAATAGGCTCGGAAACTGATTTTTATATTTTATAATTGTCATAATATTTTGTTTAAATGATACTTCAAATTTTCTGCTGCCATAATTTCAAATTGTATTCCATTCAAGAAATAAAGACATAATGACAGTCATTTTTAATAAAACATGACAAATTGACAAGAGTGTAATTACCTTTGTACAAAGAAAGTTTGTGGAGGTAACAACGAATAAATTTATGGAGCGATTTTAACCCTCTTTCGCGCGCTGTTTGTCTCGTTGGGGATGCTAAAAACAGCACATGGTTGCAGGCGAGAAGATGTATTTTTAGCAACAGGCCGGCGGCAGGTTATGTGTTGGGATAGTTTAATTTACGGTAAAATAATATTCGTGTTCAGATTCATCTACAAAAAGCCACGATAGGTTGCCGCACCGGTCTAATCCTAATTGGTTAGGATGGATAGTTATAGGGTAATTGGCAATGATGGATTCGTTTCTATTTTCGTTCACTAATTGCGTTTCGGTACCCAAAACGAATACGTAATCTCCTGAATTTAAAGTTTTTAGTCCTACTCGATACCGATAAAACCGTTGATCTGAACTCAATTTCGCAGCGAGAAATACATCGGCGTTCGCACACAGTTGCCCAAAAGAAATTTCCCCGATGTCACTCACCGTTTCAAATTTATCAAGGGCGTCTTTGGCATTACTATCACGATTGGGTGTGGTGAGCTGTAAT
>DRQI01000355.1 GCA_011330545.1 Flavobacteriia bacterium | reverse complement strand
TCCCAAGGGTTGGGCTGTTCGCCCATTAAAGTGGCACGCGAGCTGGGTTCAGAACGTCGTGAGACAGTTCGGTCTCTATCTGTAGCGGGCGTTAGAAATTTGCGTGGATCTGATTCTAGTACGAGAGGACCGAATTGGACTGACCTCTGGTGTATCAGTTGTTCCGCCAGGAGCACTGCTGAGTAGCTACGTCGGGAAGGGATAAGCGCTGAAAGCATATAAGCGCGAAACCCACCACAAGATGAGATTTCTTTAAAGGGTCGTGGAAGATTACCACGTTGATAGGCTATAGGTGTAAAGGCAGTAATGTCATAGCCGAGTAGTACTAATAACCCATAGGCTTATGTACGCGCCCCCTCTTTGGAGGGGGCTGAAAACTCTTTTTTTAAATAGTTTACCTGTATTTTTCTATAGAAATTATCAAAATGATATTGTTGTTTTAATGTGTCAATTATATACAGTTGGCAGTAAATAAGTCACAGTCGGTAGTCATTTAATTGACTGAAGTACTGTAAACTGACAAACTGCAAACTGAACTTTTTAAGGTGATTATAGCGATAGGGCTCACCTCTTCCCATTCCGAACAGAGAAGTTAAGCCTATCAGCGCAGATGGTACTGCCATTGGTGGGAGAGTATGTCGTTGCCTTTGTTTTAAAAAACACTTATCATTTTTGATAGGTGTTTTTTTGTTTGCAGGTGATTGTAAAATTATACGAGAATTATTACGTTTTAATTTATAATTTCTAGTTTCTTTGTGTTCTAAATGAGAAATACATTATTAATAGTCATAATATTCACTTCAACACTATCTTTTTCACAAGTGGGTGGCGAACGGATATTTAATTTTTTAAATGTGAGCACCTCTGCACGTCAGGCTGCGTTGGGAGGAGAAGCCCTGACCCTATATGACGATATTAACCAACCCTTATGGAACCCGTCAACCATTAATAAAGAAATGGATAATCAGTTATCTGCCAGTTATGTTGATTTTTTAGCCGATATTAGCTATGGCTCTGTTTCATTCGCACATTTAATCAATAGAAGGTTTGGCACATTACATGCCGGAATTACCTACGTAGATTTTGGTAAATTCATAGCTGCCGATGAAAATGGTGTTGAAACGGGTACTTTTAAGGCTAGAGATTTGGCATTTTCAATTGGATATGCCCGCCAAATTGCCAGAAGCGATTTTTATGCCGGTATTAATGTTAAACTCATAAGTTCAAGTATCGAAAATTTCACGTCGAGTGGCGCTGCACTAGATGTTGGGTTTACCTACTTTAACGATACAAAACCATATATTTTTACTGCTGTTATAAGAAATGTTGGGTATCAAATTTCTGTTTTTGACGAGATTAGAGAACCCCTGCCGTTAGAAATTGCCGTTGGAGCTTCCTATAAATTAGAGAATGTACCACTACAATGGCATATAACCCTTAACAACCTTCAACGGTGGAATATTTCTAAGAAAAACCCTTCTGATAGCCAAACTACTATCGGAGGTGACACTTCAAATAATACTATTTCTTTTGTAGGAAATACATTTAGGCATATCGTAGTAGGAGCAGAATTTTTTCCTGACAAAGGATTTAACTTGCGGTTGGGGTATAATTTTAGGCGCGGAAGGGAATTACGCTTGACTGAAAGCAGAACCTTTGCAGGGTTAACAGCCGGATTTGGATTGAAAATGGGGAAGTTAAAACTGAATTATGCGTTTTCAAAATTTCATCCGGCATCAAATACCAATACCTTTACACTAAATATAGATTTATCAAAAGAGACTTACTAAAAAAAATACCATTGAAAACGAACCAACAAATTATCATTGCCATAGACGGATTTTCATCAACAGGAAAAAGTACTATCGCAAAACAATTAGCTAAAAAATTAGGATACCTTTATGTAGATACCGGTGCTATGTACAGGGCAGTTACCTTATTTGCAATACAACGGGGTTTTGTTACTGAAAAATTGTTAGATAAAAAGAAGTTAATAGAAAGCCTTGATGAGATAGATTTAAAATTTAAATACAATGATAGGTTACATTTTTCTGAGATGTATTTGAATGGAAAAAATGTTGAAAAGGAAATAAGAACCTTAGAAGTCTCAAAATTAGTCAGTAAAATTTCGACTGTTTCTGCCGTAAGAAAAAAACTGGTGGAGCAACAGCAAAAAATGGGACTTAGAAAAGGCTTGGTGATGGACGGAAGGGATATCGGCACGGTAGTTTTTCCGAATGCCGAATTAAAATTATTTATGACGGCCTCACCTAAGAAAAGGGCTGTTAGGCGTTATAAAGAATTATTAGACAAAGGAGAAGATGTCACCTATGAAGAAATTTTACAAAATGTTCAACAAAGAGACTTAATTGACTCTACCAGAGCAGATTCTCCGCTAAAAAAAGCCGATGGCGCCATCGAATTTGACAATAGTGATATGGGCTTAAAAGAACAATTTGAAAGAGTATATAATATGGCACTCCGTAGAATCAAAGAAGCCAATGAATAATTCGGGTTTAAGGAATATTCAAATATTTATGCGTTTGCAACGAAATTTTCCAGTTGGGGTGTTGCATTACATACGCCACTATCAAGGGTGTCATTTTTTCGCGGTTACTCCATTCGGGTTGTAAAAAGAGCACACAATCGTTGGTAACTTTTAAAGCCTGTTCTTCGGCAAATTTAAAATCGTTTTTGTTATAAATAATTATTTTAAGCTCATTGGCTTTTGTGTAAATTTTTTCCAATGGAAGTTTTGTTTTTTTTGGAGACAGGCAAATCCAATTCCAATTCCCTGAAAGCGGATAAGCGCCCGACGTTTCAATATGCGTTTGAATTTGATTACCTTGTAACTCTTGGGTAAGGTAATTTAAGTTCCAAAGAAGTGGTTCGCCACCGGTAATAACAACGGTATTGCTGTATTTTTTGGCATTTTCTATAATCGTATCTGTATTTGTAGCCGGATGTAATTCGGCATCCCAACTCTCTTTAACATCACACCAATGGCAGCCAACATCACAACCGCCAATTCTTATAAAATAAGCGGCTTTACCCGTATGAAACCCTTCTCCTTGAATGGTATAAAATGCCTCCATTAGCGGAAGCATTTTTCCTTCATCAATTAAACTCTGTGTTCGTGTGTCTATCATCCGCCAAAGATATAAAGTAAAAGCGACATAAATAAACGGCAATCAAATGAGTTCAATAATAATTTCAAGATTAACACAGGTTTAATTCTATATATTTTTTAGTTGCCGTATTTAATCTTAATTTTATGCACTCAAATAAAATAGTAATTACCAATGAGTAAGAAAGAAACGTTTTTTAATTATATAAATGAAGGGTACAAAACCAAAGGAGATTTTATAACTTTAGGTGCCGCCATGTTAGGTGAAGAAACTATCAAAGAAGCCTTTATAAAAATACCATTAAAGACTTTAAACAGGCACGGATTAATTGCCGGAGCCACCGGTACGGGTAAAACAAAAACATTACAAGTATTGGCAGAAAACCTTTCCGATAAGGGAATTCCGGTCTTATTAATGGACGTAAAAGGCGACTTGAGCGGATTGGCGCAACCAAGTCCGGGACACCCGAAAATCGATGAACGCCACCAAAAAATAGGATTGCCCTTTGAAGCCAAAGGGTTTCCGGTAGAAATCTTAACAATTTCAGAACAAGACGGTACACGTTTGAGAGCTACTGTTTCTGAATTTGGCCCCGTATTATTGTCGAGAATTTTAGATTTGTCTGAAACGCAAAGTGGTATTGTAGCCATTTTGTTTAAGTACTGTGATGATAAAAAATTG
>DRQI01000354.1 GCA_011330545.1 Flavobacteriia bacterium | reverse complement strand
CGCGATGTAATATCCTAAAATTTTTAGTTCAAGGCCTGTTTCAAATTCAAGCCTTTGCCATAAGGAGAATTTGCTTAAGTACAGAGAAAATATTGAATAAAAATAAATCTTAATGAAGTTGAAGCACGCTTAATTTGATTAAAAAAATAGAAAAAATGAAAAAATCAATACTAATAACCCTTGCCGTTATAGGCCTAATTTCTTGTAAAGAAGTCAACAAATCAACAACCGCAAAAACCGAAAATCAAAAAAAGAGTGAAGCCGCATTTATCGTTCAGAAAATCCTCGATGTACCCGAAATCCAATGGATGTACCATCCCGAAATTGAAGGTAGAATTCCCGTTAAGGTGTTAGAAACAAAACAAATTAAAAAAGGATTACACCTGACAAAATTCGGTAAAAAAGTACAGATACTATCGGCATCCGATTTAAAAAACAAGAAAGGTAAAGACTGTGTATTTATCACCTATCAACAAACAACTAAAGACACGCTCTCTTTTAAACTGTCTTATCCTTTAGAAGGAGTGGCAGCCCACGGAAAATTAATCCGTAAAGGCAATAAATGGAAAGTACTCAATACTGCCGTTTCTGAAAAATAATAAATTCAAACAGATGAAATACTATTTATTACTTATTGTTTTTTTTGGGATAAAATCATTTTCTCAATCAAAAACAACAGCCGAAAAAGACATTTTTACAATGTACAATAAAACGCAAGTAGAACTAAAAACCGTTTATCAAAAAATACAAACAGAATATAAAGCAGATACACTGTTTATCAAAAAATTACAAAAAGCACAACAAAGTTGGCATACTTATAAAGATGCCGAATTAGAAGCACGCTTTCCTGAAAAAGATAAAACAAGTACTTATGGCAGCCAATATAAGGTTTGTAAAACTCTATTTCTTACAGAACTTATGCAAGGACGCATAAAAAGATTAAGAGTTTGGCTTAACGGTATTGAAGAAGGCGATACTTGTTCAGGTTCGGTAAAGTTTAAATGAATTCATAATATAATTAATTACAATGAAAGTGTTATTGAAATATTTTGCAAGTATCATCCTTTTGACATTTCCAAAAACACTACAAAATTTTAATCTAAATAACTCGATAAATTCACAACAGATGGACTTTCAAGAATACAAACAAAAAACTCTTGGCGATGAGATAAAAGCCTCACAAGCATTAGTAAAATTGTTCAACTTTGAAAAGAAAGCAAAAGGGTATTATTCAGAATCTTTTGAACTTGACACTTTCGATGACGACACTTTCGAATATTATTTCGAATTTGATAAAAAGCAAACCCAAGAATACTTAAAACATATCAAACCCTTTGCAACAGTTGATGGTACCGGTGGTTTTGCCGCTTTTTGGGTATTGGGTGAATCTATTGATAATGCACCGATTATTGTATTTGGAAGCGAAGGCAATATAAAAATTGTAGCCAAAAACTTATTCGATTTTATGCGCCTGTTGACTTTTGACAGTGAATTGATGGATGGCGTAAGTACTAAATCATTACAAGAATACAAACCCTCAACTTACAAAAATGAATTTATTACATTTTTAAAAAAAGAATTTGATTTAGAACCGGTAAGCGATATCACACACGAAGAATTATACGGCAATTCAAAAGAAAGTATTCAAATTACCAAAGAAGCCGAAAAATTATATAAGGACAAATTTATAAAATGGCACCAGCAATTTTTTGATATATCTGAATATTATAATCTAGAAACCGATTAAAAACCCATAAAATAAATAAAAAAATGAAGAAAACACATCACATTAAATACTTCCTATTTGTTATTCTAAACATGCTATTTGTGCTAAACTCTTGTAAGCCTGCCAAAAAAGACAATGAGCAACTCAAAGGTTTTATGCTAGCCGGTATTTATTTTATAGATGGATACGGAGGCTATATAACTACTAAATCTTTTTTGCTTGAACAAGGCCGGTCAACGGACCAAGAATTTATTGACGGATACCGATTACTATTAGAATTCCCTTATGAACCACAACAAAAAGAAGAAAATATATCCTATTTAAAAAAGTTTTGGGAAATAAACGATAAGATCGGATTACTCAATGAAATAGAGGCTTTAAAACAAAGAGGTTATAATTATAAAGCATGGGATTATGCACGTGCTGTAAATATTTCTTGTGTAGGATACAGTGCCGGATACCTCACAAAAGAAGAAGTATTGAAAATTCTAAATGAAATACTACCTCTTGTCCAAAGCCGTTATCCTAATTGGAAGTCTTATTTTACAGATTATAATTCAGGATTACAAGATTGGGATGCACAAAGCGCTCAAGCACGAGAATTTAAACGATTAACAAAACAAATATTAAAAGATAAAAAATCTATATATAATTTGGTTTTACTAGCTAAAGAAAATAAAGATAAATAATGAATAATTTTTGTTAAAATAAAATATAGTATTTCTAAAGTAAGACAGAAACTAGCTTATGTATAAACTCCTTAAAACACAGAACTATGAATAAAACACTTAGTATCATACTATTACTACTGGCAAACGCTACATTTGCCCAAACCGAATACAGCATCGACGACTTTTCAGATACCTATTTCGCCAAAGTAATTATCGATAAAAAATACAGTGATGAAATCTTCAAAAAAGGAACTGTAGTAGTATTGACCAAAAAGAATAAGAAAAAATTATTTAGTGTACATACTGAAGAATTTGTTATCGACGAAGCCAATAAAAAAAGTAGCTGCGTGAGTTATCCTTACGGAAAGCAAAATGTCTTAGTGTATCAGGATTTTAATTTTGACGGACAAAAAGATTTTGCCGTACAAGATGGCCAGCACAGTTGCTATCACGGCCCTTCCTATAAAATATTTTTAAAAAATGGCGCAACTTTTACACTGAGTAAAGAATTTACAAAGCTCGTCCAAGGGCCGTATTGCGGCATGTTTGAAATCAACAGTACAAAAAAACAGCTTACAACGCACTATAAAAGTGGCTGCTGTATACATTCAACCACAACCTATACCATAAAAAACAATATTCCGAAACCTATTTTGATTATTACCGAAGAATACGCTCCTGATACTCATATAAAAACCGTTACCACCAAAAAATGGAAAAACGGCAAAATGGTTTCTAGTG
>DRQI01000353.1 GCA_011330545.1 Flavobacteriia bacterium | reverse complement strand
ATAACTTATAGGCCGCACGAATAAGTTTTGAGGCTCCGGGTTCTTCCAAGCCCAAATCTTCTAAGAATAGTTGGCGCTCTTCATATTCTTCCAATTCATTGATATCGGCTTCGGTACCTACCGCTAAAATTAATATTTCGGCACCTTCATTTTTTGTGGCTTCGCGAACTGCAGCTACATAAGCATTACCATTTACCGCCGATGCGTCGTCAACATTGCAAACATACAATACGGGTTTGTCTGTAAGCAATTGTAACGGTTTGATATAGGCTTCTTTTTCGTCTTCTGCCAATTCAATTGAACGCACCGAAACGGCTCCTTCCAAACCTTCTTTTACGGTGTTTAAGGCAGCAGCTTCTTTTATAGCGTCTTTATCGCCGGTACGAGCGGCTTTTTTAGCGCGTTCTAAGCGTTTTTCTACGGTTTCTAAGTCCTTTATTTGCAGTTCAAAATCGATAATTTCTTTGTCTCTTACCGGATCAATGGTTGTTTCTACATGAACGATATTGTCATTGTCAAAACAGCGCAATACGTGAATAATAGCGTCTGTTTCTCTGATATTGGCTAAAAATTTATTGCCCAAGCCTTCGCCTTTACTGGCTCCTTTTACGAGTCCGGCAATATCCACAATCTCAACTACTGCCGGTTGTACGCGCTCAGGGTTTACAATTGCCGCTAATTTCTCAAGGCGTTCGTCGGGTACATTGACTACGCCTACATTGGGTTCTATGGTACAAAAAGGAAAGTTGGCACTTTGCGCTTTTGCATTTGACAAACAATTGAATAATGTTGATTTTCCTACGTTGGGTAGTCCTACAATTCCGGCCTTCATGTATTTTTATTTTTTTGAGGTGCAAATATATCATTAAGTTTGGAATTTAGCTATTGCCTACCGGCTTTTTAAAATTGATAATCGACACAAGATAATGGCATTATAAATTCCATATCCTAAATTGTACACCCCACTTTCAAACCTGTAATGCGAAACTCAACATTCTACTGTTGTTTAAAAGTTGTTAATCTTTTTCATCAACCGAAATACATCATAACCGTTTAAAGTGTAAATTTGTCATACCATATTATGATAGTTATCGATAATGAAAAATTCTAACAATCAAGAAATTGTAAAAAATGTCTTTACCAAGTTTCTTGAAAAAAATAGCCATAGAAAAACACCTGAGCGCTATGCTATTCTTCAAGAAATCTATGACCATAATGACCATTTTGACATTGAGTCGTTGTACATAGATATGAAGAATAAAAATTACCGCGTAAGCCGTGCTACATTGTATAATACTATTGAGTTATTACTAGAATGCGGTTTGGTACGGCGCCATCAATTCGGCCAAAACCAGGCGCATTATGAAAAATCGTATTTTGACAAACAGCACGATCATATTATCTTAACGGATACCGGTGAAGTTATCGAGTTTTGTGACCCTCGAATTCAAGTCATCAAAAAAACAATAGAAGAAGTTTTCGATATCACCGTTCACAATCATTCACTTTATTTTTACGGCACCAAAACACAATCAAAAGATTGATTGTTAATTTATTTAATAGATACTAATTTTTAAACTCAATAGAATTAATGGTTGATTTATTACTCGGATTACAATGGGGTGACGAGGGCAAAGGAAAAATAGTAGACGTACTTACCAAAAATTACGATATCATTGCGCGTTTTCAAGGAGGGCCTAATGCCGGCCATACGCTAATTTTTGACGGAAATAAACACGTATTACATACTATCCCCTCGGGTATCTTTCACAAAAAAGCTATTAATATTGTCGGCAACGGAGTTGTTATTGACCCGGTAATATTTAAAAAAGAAATCGACAACTTATCAGCTTATAAAATCGATTTTAAGTCGAAGCTCCTCATTTCGCGCAAAGCGCATTTAATTTTGCCTACACACCGTTTGCTGGATGCTGCTTCTGAAACGGCAAAAGGAAAAGCCAAAATCGGTTCTACACTAAAAGGAATCGGCCCTACTTATATGGATAAAACGGGTAGAAACGGAATTCGGGTAGGCGACTTAGAATTAGAAAACTGGAAAGACAAATACAATGCCTTGACAAAAAAGCATTTGAAAATGCTTAACTTTTTTGAGGTTGACATCCAATATGATTTGGCGGAATTGGAAGAAGAATTCTACGAGGCCATCGCCGTTTTAAAAAAATTGACATTTATCGATAGCGAAAACTATTTAAACCAAGCCATCAACGATGGCAAAACCATTCTCGCCGAAGGTGCCCAAGGCTCATTGTTAGATATTGACTTTGGTACTTACCCGTATGTTACCTCGTCTACTACTACGGCTGCCGGTGCTTGTACCGGCTTGGGAGTAGCCCCGAATAGAATTGGCGAAGTTTTCGGAATTTTTAAAGCCTATACCACACGTGTGGGCTCAGGGCCTTTTCCAACAGAACTCTTTGACGACGATGGCAAAACAATGGCAACAGTAGGGCATGAATTTGGCGCTACCACCGGCAGGCCACGGCGTTGCGGATGGTTAGATTTGGTAGCCTTAAAATATGCCGTACAGATAAATGGCGTTACTCAACTGATGATGATGAAAGGCGATGTGCTTTCGGGTTTTGACAGGTTAAAAGTTTGTACTTCTTATACGTATAAGGGTACTGAAGTAACACACTTGCCCTATAATATAGAACCCGAAAATGTGTCGGTTAATTATACCGAATTTAAGGGCTGGCAAGCCGATTTAACGGCATTAGAATCGGCAAGCCAATTGCCAGAAAACTTATTGGCTTATATTGATTTTATTGAAAAAGAAGTAGCCGTGCCTATTAAAATTGTTTCGGTGGGCCCCGATAGAAAGCAGACGGTTTTTAGGTAGGCCTAACGCATTTTAAAATGGTTATTGAATTAGAGAGATATAAAATTGAATTAAAAGTTGATAACGCCTATATTACGAATTCAGCAGACAATTTGAATCACTATAATAGAGTTTACTTTGCCCAACTTGATGCTGCATTTTCAACTAAAGTTGGACTAAAAATATTTGAAAATGACGAGTTAATTAATTCAACAATCATAGGTTCTGTCGGTGGTACAACCGGAATTCACAAAAATTCTCAAATATTAGAAAAAGACAAAATTCTCGTTTGCTGCTCTGACTCAATTTTTTGTTTATCAATACCTGCTTTAGACTTGATTTGGAAAACGCAAGCCGACCAAGTGACTTGTTTTGAGATTTTTAAATATAATAATAGTTATATCATTCACGGAGAATTGGAAATCTCTAAATTAGATTCTAAAGGACGCATTATTTGGCAAAAAAGCGGTACGGACATTTTCACAACCCAAACTGGAATAAACGATTTTGTAATAACTGAAAAATATATTAAGGCGACCGATTGGGGAAATCGAACTTATAAATTTGACTTTAATGGAAGAGAAATTGAGTAAAAGACAACGTAATATCTTTTAAAATAGCAGAGATAGCCAAGAACTACTGTGTTTTCTATTTAATCCTATAAGGCCTATCCTTAATTATTTTTACGTATTTTAGTAACTTGAGCATAAGGGAAATAAACGTAATGTGTTTATATAGTAGTTGTAGCCAATTAGAAAAATCGAGACTACATTAAGGGATTTAATAAAAATCCTGCCATTATGAGGCAGGATTTTAATAAGATTTTATTAATTAGAAATTTGTAACACCTCCATCAGCAATAATTTCTTCTCCTAAGAGAAAAGAAGAGTCATCAGAAGCTAAGAAAACAGCAACTCTTCCCATTTCTTTTGGTTGTCCAATTCTTTTAATAGGAATTAAGTCTTCAAAACCTGCTTTTGCTTGACTAATTACCTCTTCAGGTAATCCCATTTTTCCAAATACTGGAGTTTCAATTGTTCCCGGACTTAATACATTCACTCTAATATTTCTATCTAATAAATCAGAAGAAAATGAACGAGCAAAAGAACGGACTCCAGCTTTTGCGGCAGCATACACAGCCATCCCTGGAAAAGCTTTATGAGCCGCAATTGAAGCAGTTAACACTATTGAAGAACCATCCTTAAGATAAGGAAGAGCCTTTTGTACCGTAAAAAACACACTCTTTAAATTTAAGTCCATCATTTTTTCATAATCGGATTCAGTAGTTTCAACAACCGAACCTAATGTACCAGAACCAACTCCTCCACCTGCGTTTACTACGAGAATATCTAATTTTCCGTATTTATCACTTGTTTCCTTGAATACTCTTTCTAAATCTTCAAGTTTAGTTACATTACCTTTTATAGCAATAAAATCTGTCCCTAATTCGTTAATCGATGAATCCAATGTTTCTTGGTTTCTACCAACAATTGCACCTTTAGCTCCTTCCTTTTTAAATTCTTGGGCAATGCCAAACCCTATACCACTATTTCCTCCTGTAATAACGGCTACTTTGTTTTTTAATCTCATATTTATATCTTTTAAATTAATTTGATTGCAAATATATTTAGTACATTTGATGCGAACTAAAAGTTGCATACATACAATAAAGTGCGTGCTATGAGAAAAATAAATTCTACAAATTATGAAAACCAAAAAAAGCTAGAGGAATCTTGCGGTTTAACTTATGCTATGATATTACTCTCTGGAAGATGGAAGGTAAATATTCTATGGAATATAAATAGTGGAATAAATAGATACGGTATGTTGAAAAATGGAATCCCTGGTATTTCAGAAAAAATGTTGACACAACGTCTTAGAGATATGGAAAATGAAGGTTTAATTATAAGAAAAGATTTTAACAAAGTACCTCCTCACGTAGAATATTATCTCACAGAAGCCAGTATCCAATTGACTCCAATATTAGATAGATTATGTAATTGGGGTTCTCAAGTTCGGCCAATGTTAATGGAATTAGAAAATCAATTAACGACTGATTAAAATAAAAACTGGCTACAATCGAGTAGGCGGCTGATTACGCCAAAACGTAACCGGTACACCCCTCACACCACTAAGCACTTTGGCTTCCCACAGTATAAACCAAACGGTTCTTCCCAAATCAAGTTTGGGACAGGCTAAATTTAGTGGTTCATTCCCGCTTTTGTTAGTGTACCAACAAATTAAACCATTGGTAAAAATACCAACAATGGCCAAAAATTATACTTTCTTACCATTCTCATAAGTTTTGTGTTTTAAGATTTGTTATCTTAGCTCTATAATGGATATATAGCTAATAGTATCTATATATCAACGTTGGGTTTCATTCCCGAGAAATAACTAGAATGAAAAATAACGAGAGAATAACAACTACGAAATGAAAAATTACTCACTAAAAATAAATAAAATATTAATCAGGCATTTAATCTTAATGATTTCGATTGCTTTTATTCGTTGTGAAAATAAATCCACCTGTAAGATTAATCCAGACAACGCAAACAGAAAAATATATAACGAGGAGGAAGCAGCTTGTTTCATATTATTGAAACTTGATGACAAAACGCTTGATTTAAATCAAATTCAAACAGCATTAGCAATTGAATTCAATTATATGAAAGAAATTGGATTAGTTTCAGAAAATAAATTGACTGAAAATGAATATAATTCATCGATTAAATTAGATATATTCAAAATTGTAGAAATTGCAATAAAAAATGAGAAAATTAATATTTCAAAAGATAAATTAGTAAATATTTATGAGGCTGAAACTAGCTATTTGAAATTTATTGGAGTAGTTGATTGATTTTATTAAAAGTATTAAGAATAAAAAAACGCACGCACAACACTGCATAAAATTTATGCTTAAATTTGAACTAATTAGGAAACTGACAAACATAATAACAAGCGATTTGAACAACCGAAAATCCTGCGGATTTTAGGTCGCACAAATCTTATACAAATCGTCAGACTGCGCAAAAACCACATCAATTTTTCTTGAATAATTCATTAAAATTTCGTACCTTTTTAATGTAATTCTTAGCTGTTTT
>DRQI01000352.1 GCA_011330545.1 Flavobacteriia bacterium | reverse complement strand
GCCGATATGGCTTGCTACTTTTTGTGCAGCAGCCAGATCCGGCGAGCCTTCCAGCCCTACTGAAAAGGAATGCAATTGCGGCCACCATGCATCTTGCGTATCGCCCGATTCAATCCTTTTTTCGGCATATTTTTTTGCAATGGCCGAGGTGATGGATGAATCTAAGCCTCCTGACAGTAATACTCCGTAAGGTACATCTGACATTAATTGCCTGTGCACAGCGGCTTCCAGTGCCTCTTTTAATTCTTCGATACTGGTTTCGTTATCTTTTACCGCGCTGTAATCTGACCAATCTCTATGGTACCATTTTACAAATTTTCCGTCTTTACTAGAGAAGTAATGTCCGGGAGGAAATAATTCTATTTTTGTACAAACACCTTCTAAGGCTTTTAATTCTGAAGCCACATAAAATGTTCCGTATTGATCCCACCCGATGTATAGGGGGATAATCCCCACATGGTCACGGGCTATAAAATAAGAGTCGTTTTCAACATCGTATATGGCAAAGCCGAATATTCCGTTGAGTTCATCCAAAAAACGGGTTCCTTTTTCTTTGTAAAGTGCCAGGATAACTTCACAATCTGATTCGGTTTGAAAATTATAGGTTCCTTCAAATTGTTTGCGCAATTCTCTATGGTTATAAATTTCGCCATTTGCCGCCAATACTAATTTTTTATCGTCGCTAAATAAGGGTTGTTTTCCTGAGGTTGGGTCAACAATGGCTAATCGTTCGTGGGCTAAGATGGCATGTTGGTTGCTGTAAATTCCGTTCCAATCGGGGCCGCGATGACGCACTTTTTTAGACATTTCTAGCAACTGGGGCCGTAATACAGCTGCTTTTTGTTTTAAATCAAAGGCACAAACTATTCCACACATAATTTATAATTTAGAGTGCAAATGTTTCCTTTTTATTTTAGATTAAAAATAAAAACATATAGATAGTTACAAATTGAAACTTAAATGTACCTTTTTACTAAAACAAACAACTCACTCAACACTTTGTTAATAAATATATTATAATCTTTAAGTGTGTGATATACTAAAGTGATAAAAAGTTACGTTACCCTTTTATTAAAAAGGGCATTTATGAAAAAATATTACTATGCTACCATCGCTACACTTGTACTGTTTACGATGTTACTATCGGTTGAAGGCCATGCACAAAATTTTAAAGATACTGATAAGGCTCCTCATGATATTTCTTATTACAGGGAAAATAGGGTAACTCCGCCATTGGTAAAAGTACTTTATGGCAGGCCACAAAAAAACGGAGAAAAGGTTTTTGGCAATTTGGTTCCTTACGGAAAGATTTGGCGAACCGGTGCCAATGAAGCTACTGAGGTTAAATTTTACAAAGATGTGAAATTTGGCGATACTGACGTGGCTGCCGGAACCTATACTTTATTTACCATTCCCGGTGAAACTACATGGGAAATTATTTTGAGTTCAAAATTAGATGTTTTAGGGTCTTTTCAATACAACCCCGACAATGATGTTGCGCGGATTACGGTTGATGTGAGCAAAGCTGAGCCCCTTGAATCTTTTTCAATTGCTTTTAAAAATAGTAATGATACGGTGCAAATGGTTTTGGGATGGGATACTATCAGAGTGAAAGTGCCTTTATTGTTTGACAATGAATCTGCCCTCGTAAAACGATAGATAAGGTAGGTTTATTTAAGATTTACTTACCGGAGATATTTTTAGAGCTATTTACCTATTTACTTCTTTTTCTAATTTTTCGACGCTTAAAATTAGTCCTGACAAGGTATACTGTATCGTAAGGTATCGGTCGTGAAGTGCTAGGTATTCTTTAACAACCAGTTCTATGATATCGGTTAAATTATTGCTCTTTAAAACTTCTGTCAAATGTTTCGGCATTTTCTCTTTTTCTTCTTCAGAGAGCCTGTCATAAATGACTCCGTATTCATTACTTCCGGTTGCTTTGATCATCTCCCCTTCTCCATAGATAAGCCAATCCATGTTCAAATCAACATAATTATCTCTAATTGCCTTTAGTTTTTCGCTGCCTATATGCTTTCCACTTGTTAAAAAACCATTAGAAACCCCAATTGCCCTACAAAATTTACCTTGACTAAGGTCTTTATATTCAAGATATTGTAATATTTTTTCTTTCGTATTCATAAAAATGGTTGACAATTATTTGATTTTAAAAAATAATTATATTAATTTTGTCTTGTAATTGTAACACAAATATAACAAACTAGCATCTACAAACAAACATTCTATTCTTTTGATAAGCTCTAATGAAAAGATAAAATTGAAATCATTTCTTTCGTATGGATATACTTCTGAAGTATTAAAAATATGTGAAGAAAGAAATTATACTATGCCTCGTGGCGGCAAAATTACAGCACAAGATATACGCAATACACTGAATGGGCGTGAGCATTTATTAATAGAGGATGCTATTTACACCTTTGTTGAACGGAAGAAAAAAGAGATTGAACTGTTACAAGAAAAACGCAACAACATCTTAAAAAATAAAAAACTTAATAATATATAGGCATGGATATTAATGAAAAAAAACCTGAAGCTAACTATCACAAATACATATTGATTGTTTTGTTAATTCTTTTGATATTTTTTTATTATAAAATAGCGGTTTTGTTGTTGTAATGTTTAACAAGATAAACCGGAAATAAAGTTCCTGCAACGTTTTAACCTATTCTCCACGGCAGTAACCCTGACTGCCTATTTAGCAAACGTAGGCTTAATTAGCTACGCCTACACGGTTTACAAACTTGCAGGAACGTTTTTACAAATGAACCCCAAATGGTAGAATTCAATAAAAACGGCTTAAAACAGTGCCGAAGCAATGGCCTTTATATTATCTGATTTTCCCATAGAATAAAAATGCAAGGCGGGCACTCCGGCTTTTATCAATTCTTTTCCTTGGGCAATGGCCCATTCTACCCCAACTTGCCGCACTTCTTTATTGTCTTTGCATTTTACTACTTGCATAATCAACTCATTAGGAATATCAACATTAAACCTATGTGGAATAATATTCAAGTGTTTTTTAACGGCTATGGGCTTTAAACCGGGGATAATGGGTATGGTAATTCCGGCTTTTCTGCACCGCTGTACAAATTCAAAATATTTTTGGTTGTCAAAAAACATCTGTGTTACTATATAATCGGCTCCTGCTTTTATTTTTCTCTTTAAAAAATGGATATCGGCATCTAGACTGGGAGATTCTAAATGCTTTTCGGGATAGGCACCTACACCAATACAAAAATCTGTTTTTGAAGTGTTTAGCAATTCTTCATCCAGATACTTTCCTGCATTCAAATCGCTAATCTGACTTACTAACTCGGCAGGATATTGATGTCCGTCTTTTTCGGGTTTAAAATAAGTTTCAGATTTTACAGGGTCGCCGCGCAATGCCATTACATTGTCAATTTCCAGAAAATTTAAATCTATTAAGAAATTCTCTGTGTCTTCTTTGGTAAATCCCCCACATAAAATATGGGGTACGGCATCTACTTTATATTTGTATTGCAAGGCTGCGCAAATACCTACCGTACCCGGCCTTTTACGCGTAATTTGTTTTTGTAACAGTCCGTTTTCGAGTTCTTTAAAAATGTATTCTTCCCGGTGATAGGTTACGTCTATAAATGACGGATTGAATTCTATTAACGGGTCTACATTTTTATAGATTGACTGGATATTCTGCCCTTTTAAGGGTGGCAATATTTCAAAGGAAAATAATGTTTTTCCGTTTGCTTTTTTTATGTGTTCTGTTACTTTCATTTTTTTTGTATTGGGTACTGAGATATGAGTATTGAGTATTGAGTATTTTATAACTTTTTATTCTCTCAATTCTCAATACTGAAATCTCACTTTTATATTAGCCTGCAAGAATTGGATGTAGCCATTTTCTCGCTTTTTCCAGGGTAATTCCTTTTCTCGATGCATAATCTTTTACTTGTTCGTCTGTTATTTTTCCCAATCCGAAATATCTTGATTCGGGGTGTGCAAAATAATATCCCGACACTGATGCCGCCGGCCACATGGCTAAACTTTCTGTTAACGTAACCCCAATTTGTTCTTCTACGTTT
>DRQI01000351.1 GCA_011330545.1 Flavobacteriia bacterium | reverse complement strand
TTAGGCGAGTCTAAACTGATTAAAATTCCTATTGACCGATTGCCCACAGGTACATTGATAGAAATTCCGGTTTATATCTTTAACGGAAAAGAAGCCGGCCCAACCATTTTATTACAGGGTGGCTTGCATGGCGATGAAGTGAATAGTGTTGAGTTAATTAGAAGGATGCTGATAGATAAGAGTTATAAAATTTACAAAGGCTGTGTTATTGTAGTACCTTTATTGAATGTATTTGGCTTTTTAAACTTTTCGCGTGATATGCACGGAAAAGATGTCAATAGAAGTTTTCCCGGTTCTAAAAAAGGTTCGTTGGCCAGTAGGATGGCCTATTATTTAATGAAAGAATTAGTAAAAAATGTAGATTTCGGAATTGATTACCATACGGGCGGAGAGCAACGAAATAATTTTCCGCAACTACGTTATACCCCACAAGATACAAAAGCCAAAAAACTAGCGGATATTTTTAATGCCCCGTTTATGTTTGGCTCAAAACTCATTGCCAAATCGTTTAGAAACGAATGTTTTAAACACAATATTCCCATATTGGTTTTTGAAGGTGGCGAATCGTTGCGTTTGGATACCCTAGCTATTGAAAAAGGTATCAACGGCACCCTCAATATCTTACGGTACTTTGAAATGATTAGCGAAAATGTAGCCATTCCAAAAATGGAAAAAAGCATCGAGCTAATACAACGGCGATGGGTGCGTGCTAAAATTGCCGGACTCTTCAGTACTGCTGTAAATAATGGTGAGGCTGTAAAAAAGGGACAGGTCTTAGGCTATATTATGGATACGTATGGCGAAACTAATTTTAAAGTAAAAGCGCCTTATGACGGTTATATTATTGCTATTAATAATTTTCCGGTTATTAATATGGGAGATGCTATCTTTCATATCGGCAGGTAGTTTTTCTTACAACACCCATAGCAATCATTTACGGCCTAAGAAAATCAGTTCTCAAATTAATTGCTTTTTAAAAATTATGTATCGTATTAATAGTCTTTTTTTTGCATGTGATACTCGTTAAAAAAAATAGTTATATCTTGAACACTAATAAAAATTACCAATTATAATTCTATTATATTTGCATTTACAACGAAAGCGTTATTTTTTCAATGCCCGAAAACCCTAAACATATTTTAAACCCTAATAATTGGGTAACACTACATTCTGATTATCTTTTTAACTACGTGATAACCAGAGTTGATAATGAAGAACTGGCCAAAGACATTGTTCAAGAAACTTTCTTTTCGGGCTTAAAAGCACAGCACAATTTTAGGGGGCAAGCCTCTGAGCGAACCTGGCTAATCTCTATCTTAAAACGTAAGATAATCGATTATTATCGTAAAATAAATTCTACCAAAGGCAAAGCAGAGATAAAAGTTAATTTTTATCAAGACGGCGACAGAAAAGGTTCTTGGCTGGAAGAGCGCGTACCCAAAATGTGGGATAATGAGGCCGAAAAAAATATTGAAAATGAAGAACTCAAAGTTACATTAAACAATTGTATTGATAATTTACCCGAAAAATACAGGATGGTTTTTGTAATGAAAAATGTACAACATTATGAAACCGAAGAGATTTGTAATGAGTTAGGCATTACAGCGTCTAACCTTTGGGTAATCATACACCGGGCAAGGCATCAATTGAGAAAATGTTTAGAAGATAATTGGTTTGCTAAATAAGATATTATGAGTAAGTTATTTGTTAGTTGTGAAGAAGCAACCGCCATTTGTAATAAAAATCAATACAAAGAGGCCTCTTTTTGGGAAAAAATGAAATTGCAAATTCATCTGTTTATTTGCAAGAAATGTGGCTTATATTCAAAACAAAATGCAACGATAACAAAAGTATGCAACCGGTATTTAGATAGTGACGACCATCCGCATACCCTCTCAGAACATGACAAAGAGATAATGCAGCACAGCATAGAAGAAAAGATAGATATCTAATTATTTAATAGTTATATTTACAAGCAGTACTTAGGTGCTGCTTTTTTTGTTTTATGAATTGAATTTTATGGAATTTCTACCTCAACAAATAGACGATTATGCGGTGGCCCATTCACAGGATGAGCCCGAATTATTACAACAATTAAATAGAGAAACCTGGCAAAAAGTATTGGTGCCAAGAATGTTAAGCGGCCATTTTCAAGGCCGGGTATTGGCTATGCTATCAAAATTAGTACAGCCTAAAACTATCTTAGAAATAGGTACTTATACCGGCTACTCTGCGTTGTGCTTGGCTGAAGGCTTGGCCAAAGACGGAAAATTGCATACCATAGACCACAATGAAGAATTGGTTGATTTTCAACAAAAATATTTTAAAAAATCGGCTTATGAAAATCAAATACAACGTTATCTTGGAGATGCTTTAGAAATTATCCCTACCATTAAAGAAAACTTTGATTTGGTATTTATAGATGCTGACAAAAGCAACTACCCTAATTATTTTAACCTGGTGATTGAAAAAATGAATAAAGGGGGTATTATCTTATCAGACAACGTATTGTGGAGTGGTAAAGTAGTTGAAAAACCAGATGCCAACGATGAAGATACCAAGGCCTTAATTGCCTATAATACTCTGTTGAAAGAGGATAAAAGAATTGAGACTGTCTTATTGCCGATTCGTGACGGGCTAACCATAAGCCGCGTAAAATAAAATGTCATATTGAACGAAGTGAAATATCTCAAGATTCTTCACTTCGTTCAGAATGACACTAAAATATTAATATCCTCTTACAGCTCGTAATGCATTAATATTGCCATAGCCGAAACTACTATTTTTTGAAGGGTAAAAATCAGCCGATTCTTTTAACCGTTGTAATATTTGTGCTCTTGACCATGTTGGGTATCTTGACCAAACTAGGGCTGCAATACCGGCGGTGGCAGCAGTAGCCACTGACGAGCCTCCAAAATAAGAAGATTGCCCGTCATAGAATCCTAGTACCGGTTGGTGATTGTTATTCCCTCGCTCCATAATAAAAGTAAAATCTATTTCACTTCCTTTATGGCACACATCACATTCGCTATACGTACTTTGTTCTTCTACTCCGGTAACGGCTACCGTTTCGCTCATCGTAGCCGGAAATATCACCCCGTACCAATTGGTAAAACTGGTTGAAGTACCACCGGCAGCAAAAATCATTTTCCCTCTGGCATACGCATATTTTACGGCATCTTTAATCCTACCTATAGACCACGGGTATCCGATAGACATCGAAATTATTTTCACATCACTTCTGTTGCCAAGTTCTGTGAGTGCTTTGGCCACACCTTTACGCTCGTGATAGCCATTGAGTACCACGTCGCTGGTACCTCTGTAAGTTACCAAATTGCATTCATAAGCCACACCTATAAACTGATGGCTGTTATTAAAAGGAGCTCCTACTGTAGCTGCGGTACTTGTTCCGTGCCCGCATTTGTCGTTTGGCCCGTCGGTATTGGTTGCCCACCATTTCCAAGAATCAACATAGGTGCCGTGTTTGCTAATATACCTGCTTCCGTAGTAATCATCAAATTTATATCCTAAATTAGGTTGGCTTGAAGAAACACCGGTATCAATAATGCCTACGCCAACACCGCTACCTTTGCTATACGCCCAAGCCTGATTTATATTATGGTCATAATAATTCCACGGAACATGGCCTGTTTGAGAAGAAGAAAAATGGCCAAAATCACTACTGCTGATATTGTCACCTGATTTATCGCATCCTGAACTCGATTTTTCTTGGTCTATAATCTCTCCTGAATATACAAACCCTTCGGGTTCAATATATCGAATATTGCCATTTCTTCGCAGTGCTATTACCGAATTCAAATCGGTAACTTTTACGTCAATAAGGTTCAATGTATTGTCTTCATATATCAATATATCGCCTTTTGCTTTTTGCGATGAAGATTTTTTGATGGTTTGGATGATTTCATTTTTTATAGACGTTAGCCGATTACTTTTTTGTGTCCTAAAACTTTCATCTTTATTGCCATAGCCTACGGTTAAGATATTTTCGCCGTGTACAGCGGCACTCCACAGTAAAAGGTCACTGGCTTCACTCCAATCGAAAGAGCCTTTGTCTTTATACATCTTGGTAATTTGTTGGTTGATTTCGGCAACAGTCAGGGCTTTTGTTTGATTGTTGGCTTCAACAGATTGCAATCCGTCTTGTTGAATTTCATCATTGGTACATGCACTGACAAATAGTAGTAATACCAAAAATGACATAAAATGTAATTTTTTACTCGCAAAATATCTAATGATATTAATGCGCTCTTGATTTTTCTTCGAAAAGTTCATTTTAATTTAGTTTAGTTAAACATTTTGTTAAAAGTTATGTACGGTAATTTTAGGGGAAGTAACTTTTTTAGCGACAATTACTGTACATTACAAAATTAATGAATTTTTCTTAAAAAAAGAATGCTGATTTTATAAAAAATGAAGCCAACGCCAATTCCCAGTAACATTCCCATAAAAATATCTATAGGAAAATGTACTCCGACGTAAATTCTACTATACGCAAAAAGGATTGGCCAAATGAGGAGTAAAAATATATATTTATAGTATTTTTTCAGGGTGGCAATCATAAAAGTGGTTACGGCAAAAGAGGTTGCAGCATGCCCCGAAACAAAGCTAAAGCTGTGTGGTGTTTTTAAAACCCTAATGTGTTTGCTTATAAATGGGTCGTTATTAGGGCGAAGCCTTTCAAAATAGTGTTTGATTACATTAACCAATTGATCTGAAAAAGTA
>DRQI01000350.1 GCA_011330545.1 Flavobacteriia bacterium | reverse complement strand
TTTGGGTTATGCCTACTCGTTAGCTTTTCGGCTTCCGCTTGGTACAGTATTTTCAATGACCGTGCCAAAAAATAGAAGCCGGTGTAATTTAGGCCTTTATAAGTGTACATAAACTGCCTTCAAATTCATATATTTGGGAGGTTTTTAATTATGGATAAAAAAGAAAGGTTACAACAGTTAACACCCCGGGAGGCATTAGAAAAATTGATAGATGGAAATTTGAGGTTTCAAAAAAGCGAACATATCAATCGCGATTTTATGCAAGAAGTCAGGGCATTTTCAGGAAGACAATATCCGTTTGCTATTATTTTAGGATGTATAGATTCTCGTGTGCCGGTTGAAATTTTATTTGACCAAGGGGTAGGCGATTTGTTTGTTACCCGCGTAGCCGGAAATTTTGAAAACAACGATATTTTGGCGAGTATGGAGTTTGCCTGTAAGGTGGTAGGCAGTAAACTGATTATGGTGCTTGGCCACGAAGACTGTGGGGCTGTTAAGGCCGCTTATGATAACGTTAATACAGGATATCTTTCAAGTTTAACAAAGAAAATTAAGCCGGCTATTGATAAAACCTATGCCAAAGGCGTTAATAGTACTGATAAGGAAGAATATGTCAATGCTACGGCTAAAGTTAATGTACAGTTAACCTTACAGCGTATCAGAAAAAAGAGCAGTATTATAAATACCTTAGAAAAAAAAGGCCAATTGTTACTCGTGGGGGCTTTTTATCACTTAGACTCGGGTAGCGTTAGTATTATAAGAGAAACGTAAAAACTATAAAGGATAATGATATATATTTCACATTTATTTTTCGGGTTTATAATGTCTTATGTAGGCTTATTACCTCCCGGAATGCTCAATATGACAACGGTACGTACAACGATTGAAAAAGGGAAGAAAGCCGGATTTTTATTTTCGGCGGGTGCTGCTTCCGTAGTGTTTGTACAGGCCTCCATAGCATTGATTTTTGCAAATTATTTGAATAACCATCCGGATATTATCGAGAAACTAAAAATTGCAGGAATTGTAGTATTTGTAATATTGGCTATTTTCTTTTGGATACAGGCGCGAAAAAAATTCAAAGCCGAAGGCAAACAAAAACAAGGTAATTATTTTTTAACAGGACTTATGATGTCTTCTATGAATATGTTGGCCATTCCGTTTTATTTGGGGTTGAGTGCCTATTTAGGGGCTAACGGAAATTTAATTTTAGAACAGCCTTATATTACGGTGTTTGTGATAGGTGCCGTTTTAGGAGCTTTTGCTTTGTTTAGTACGTATTTAGGATTTGCAAAGATTATTATAAATAAAGCACAATTTATTGCTAAGAATATCAATTATATTCTGAGTGCCTTATTTTTGGTTTTGGCATTGTTAACAATATTAAAGGTGCTGAATGTAAATTAATTATTATATTTGCGACTAAGCATAAAATTTTAACCGAAGTTATTATGATTGAAGCTATTGAGCATAATCTTAAAAGAGGTGTGAAGCTGTTAAACTCTATCTCAGATATAGAATATAGTGATACGTCTATGGAACCTTATCATTCGAGTATTGGCGGACACATGAGACATATTTTAGATGTTTTTGATTGTATCTTTAGCGGATTAGAATCGAAAAAAGTGAATTTGGCCGCCAGAAAACGCAACGAATTGGCAGAAAACAAAACAGCTTTCGGTTTGGCTTATTTCGATGAAATATTACAACAATTACATACATTAAAAGATGTTGACTTGAACCAAATGATAGAAGTTTCTGATGATTTAGGCTTGGGTACAGTCACTACAAATTACACCTTGGCTTCTGCGTTGATACAAGCACATAGCCATGCTATTCACCACTTTGCAAGTATAGGATATATCATTTCTAAATTGGGTATTGAATTACCCGATGCAGATTTTGGATACAATCCTACAACCCCTAAAAAAGCCCATATTTAATATATAGCGTACATTTTATCAAGTACGTTTTTTAAATTGTTTTTTTAATTCGCAACAACTTATTTATTAAGTAATTTTAATTTATGGGCATACTTTCTCAGCCAAAGCATGTCTTTTATATAAGGCATTATTTTGGGGTAAGGAACCTTAAAAATATAATGGTTTTTTTCGGCGATGGCATAGATAATTTTCCAGTGCTTCTTAATGCTTTTTATCGCATCAAAATAGGTAGCATTTGTCGGGTCATAAATGTGTGTAGGCTCAGAGATAATGCCGTTTATTTCGAGTATTTTAAAATTTTTACCCTTCACCAATTCTTCAAATGAATGGTATTTAATATCTAAGCGGCCAAAATACCAATTTTTAATTTGTTTGTTTAACCTGTCTAACATCTGCTCTAACTCTTCAGAGATTAAATGGTTGCCGTTGATAAATTGAGTGCCTTTTGAATGGTTGCCGATGACTGTTAGTTTTACTTTTTCGCCTTTTTCGGGAATACTGTGCATTTTTTCTTTATGAATGTTCTGTAAGAGCGTATAATATAGATAGGCGCGTTTATCTGCCAACACCAATTCTGAAAGGTTGGAAGTGCCATCTCCGGTAACGGTTAAAAATTTTTTTAGTGTTATGGAGGTAATTTTCCCTTTATCTTCGTCGGGCATTCTATGATAAAAAATGCCACACTCATTTTCATAATCTACATATTCTTGGATAATGATAGGAATTTTATTTTTATCCAAATAACTCTTTAATTCGCTTTCTGAATCTATTTTTTTAACCAAATAGCCTCTAAAACCAATATCCGGTTTGGCAATTAAAGGGAATTTTATGTTTGATTTTTTAATGGATAGGAGCGTATCACTAAAAATATCGTTTTCAGAAACCAGAATACTTATCGGCTTGTACTTTTGTGGTACCAGTTGTAAGGTTTCAAATTTTGATTCTGTTCCGTTTCCTGAATATTTAAGGGCAGGGTTGGCCACTAAATACGAAACAAGATGCTTTGATTTGATGGCAGAAATAATATAAAAAGGAATCAACGGAACATAAAACATCAACGTTGGCCAATGTTCCCATTGTAATAATTTGGTAAAAAAAGATTTAGTCTTTCTCATTATCCTTTTCAAAAAGATAGTTACTTATTTTTAAGATACCTATCGCAGTAATTGTCATAGCTGCTATGGCCAGTATGATGCCTAATAGCAACCACAGAAATGTATGGCCTTTTTTTAATGCTTTAAAACCTATGGTTATTACTATCGGGGCAAAAAATAAAAATGGCAAAGCTATCGCTAAATATTTAAGTCCATTAAATATTGTAGGCTTATTATTTTTCATGGTGATAAGCATTTAAAGCGGCTCTTACATTACCATACTTTTGTAGTAATTTGTTGGCTAACCTTTCATCTATTTGTAATTCATTCATCAGCATTTTAGTGCCCCTATCTACTAACTTATTGTTAGACAGCTGCATATCTACCATTTTATTATCTTTTATTTTTCCTAGTTGTATCATGGTAGAAGTGGTTAGCATATTCAATACCAGCTTTTGTGCAGTTCCTGCTTTCATTCGCGAACTCCCGGTAACAAATTCGGGGCCTACCACTACAATGATGGGATATTTCGCTGTTTTTGCAAGTGGGCTGTTGTCATTACAGGTAATACAACCGGTAATGATATTGTGCGAATTACACCTTTCTAAAGCTCCGATGACATACGGAGTAGTACCCGATGCGGCAATACCAACAACCACATCTTTGTCAGAGATGTTATAAGATTTTAAATCTTCCCAACCTTGCGTGGTAGAGTCTTCGGCAAACTCTACAGCTTTGCGTATAGCTGTATCGCCACCGGCAATAATGCCGATTACTAAATCGTAGGGTACGCCAAATGTCGGAGGGCATTCACTGGCATCAACAATACCCAATCTGCCGCTGGTTCCGGCACCTAGGTAAAATAACCTTCCTCCTGTTTTTAATTTCTGTACTATTTGTACTACCAGTTTTTCAATTTGAGGAATGGCCTTTTCAACAGCATACGGAACTGTTTTATCTTCATTATTGATATTAGAAAGCAATTCCCTAATATTCATCTTTTCCAGATGATTATAGTTTGAATCTTTTTCTGTCGTTTTTATAAAACCCATGCCTCAAAAATATAAATTAATAAACAATTTTAACAGAAATGTTTGATAAAGTGACTTTTACAGAAATTTAGGGTCATAATACATATATATCAACTTCATAAATCATATCAAATGGAAACAATAACAAACTCATTATCAAATTTTTACAACTCTATAGCTTCTGGAATGGGAGATTGGGGATTAAAACTAATCGGAGCATTAGCTGCCTTAATTATCGGCTTGTGGATTATCCGAATGTTGATGAAAGCCGTATCAAAGGCTTTTCAGACGAAACATGTTGATGAAACATTGCGCCCGTTTTTATTAACCTTAATCGGTTTTATACTAAAAGCCGTATTAATTATTTCTATCGCAGGCATTGTAGGGGTTCCTACCGCTACTTTTGCCGCTTTAATTGCCGGTATTGGTATTGCCATAGGAGCGGCATTTAACGGCTCTTTAGGCCATTTGGCTTCCGGTGTTATGTTATTGATTTTTAGGCCCTTTGAAATAGGGGATTTGATTAAGACAAACGATGCGTTTGGGTTTGTAAAAGAAATTTCTGTTTTTGTTACCATTA
>DRQI01000349.1 GCA_011330545.1 Flavobacteriia bacterium | reverse complement strand
TTCTAAAAGGGTTTTGAATGCCTCATCGCTTATAGTGCCTTTGTATTGTAGGCGAGAAGTTTTTCTTTGGTAAATATAATCGCTAATAGCAGTAACTTTTGGGGTATTGGTTTCTGAAAAAGTAATGTGGGCAATAGGTTTGATACCAATATCTTTTGGTTGATAATCACCTTCTACAAAATACCGGAGAGTGGTGGTATACCCGGCACGTTGCATGCCTAATTGCATGCATTCTAAAAAACAGCCACAACCAATATGAATTTGTCTTGCAGTAGGGTCAGTTGCTGTTAACAACCGCGATTTGTCAACAAAAAACAGCATTTCATTTTCAGAAAGTAACTGAAATTTCCACGCTTGTGTATTGTGAGGGTTCGGGGCATTAACACCCAACGCAATTCCTTTTAAGACGGGTTCTTTGAATTTTTTGGGGTCGGGGCGTTTCGGCAAATTTTTAGCGGTACTTGTAGTATTGAAAAAATAAAATGGCAAGGAAGAAGCCGTTACTACCGCACCGGCACTGTAGATAAAGTTACGTCTGTTCATAAGCCTCATTGTTTGCTGCAAAAATGGGGTTTTGAAAGATGTGGTAAAAGGACAAATGTCTATTTTTGTTTCGCTGCTATTTTTTTTCGGATACGGCTCAAGTGTCTTGGCTCAATACCCAACATAGAGGCTACATATTTTTGAGGGATTTCAAGAATGAACTGAGGGTGCAATTGTAACAGGTTGATATAACGTTTTTCAGCGTCATTGCTTATCAATTGAAATACGCGGTGTTCGTAGCCAATCATTTCATTTTCGAGGGCCTGTGTCCATAGGCGAGAAATTTCAGAAAAGGTGTTTCTTAATGCTAAGAAATCTTCTCTTGATGCAACATAAAGTTCGCAGGGCTCTATACATTCTAAGGTATCGAAGCCTGCTTGTTGGTCGATAAAACTGGCAAAAGAGGTGACAAAGGTGTTTTCAAAAGAAACCCAACGGGTGTGTTCTTTACCGTCAATATTGTAAAAATGCCTTATTTTGCCCTTGCTTAGAAATGCTATTTTTTTGCATACAGCTCCTTCTTTTTGAAAAAAAGCACCTTTGCTTAGAGTAACAGGTTTGAAGGCCTTTAAATTTTCAGCGAGTTCTTTGGAGACGATTATGCCTTGGTGTTCAAGATATTCTTTTAATATATACATCTACTGTTAAAAATATCTAAAGATAATAAATAGTTATTTTATGTCGAACTCAGGTTTATAGATAAGAAAAAGAGGCTGATAAAAAGTTCTTTTAAACAGCCTCTTTTGCATTTATAAATGGTTAAAAACCTACTACTTATTGAGCAAAGTTAATATTTATATCGTCTAATTCGTATGTTCCGTCAAAACCAGAGTCACCACTTCCTGTATATTTGAATGCGATATACATAGTACCGGTAGCACAAGAAAGGTCAACGATGCCCGAGTCAAACCAAGCACTAAACAAATCACTGTCTTGAACAATATACGCAGCAGGGATAACACCCCAGGTAGCACTGGTGATATTGGCTTCTGTTCCGTCCCAATCAGTAGAGAACAGCAATTCTAATTCGCTACCGTCAGCAAAACTATTAGAAGTTTTAAAGGTGAGGGTTTCTCCGCCTTGGGCGTCAAAATTAATGGCCGGTGTAATTAACCAACCGATAGAGCTTGCATCGCCAGACCTAAAAGAACCGATTCTGGCAGAAACACCTAATGACGCATTAGAACCTGTTGAAGAGAACGCTTCCCAACCTTCGGTTCCGGCTTCGATATAGTTGGTCCAGCCGTTACCGCTAATTAGTGAATTTGTTGATTGGGTTTCAAAATCATCACTAAACAATACTCCTGAACCTACACTTGTGGCAAGGCCGCAATCGAGTTCTATAGGGTCGCAACGCTCGGCATTATTAAATTGGATATCTGCCGTGCTATTGATAACAAAAACATTGATATTATCGGCGAAATCCCTACTTAAAATCCCTTTGATTGAGCCCCTGTTTTGTGGTACTTGTAGTGATTTAAAATCGGCAAAAGTACTGGTTTGTAAAGAAATGGTTGGGCTATTGCTAGGACAACTTTCCAATGTTCTGAATCCGTCAAAAGTATCACTTGCTTCACCGGCAAAGGTCAGGGCAAGTTCGTCTCTGTTAATTTGAACATCGTCAAATTGTATCAATGTATTTTCATCTTGTTCTGTCAAATCACCAATGGTAGTAACTTTAGGTGTTAACGTAGCCACTTGTGGGTCTCTAATGACAAAATCTTTGTATTCATATTCTTGAATTTGTTCTATGGTACTACCTGATGGCTTTCCAATAGCGAAAACGCCATGTGATAGCCCGATGGCCAGTCCATTTAATTTTACATATACTTTTCTTCCTACTTCATAAGTATCTGATAAACCCCTTACATTAATATCTATTCTAAACCCTAATCTCGGGTCGTTGGCATCTGAACTTCCGTCAACTTTATTTTGTATGATGAGTTCTTCAAAAAAGTTTCCGGCTTTGTCGCTGGAAATTACGTATCCTTCTATGTAAAGGTCTTGTGTTTCGTCAAAAACACCAATAACATCTCCTCCGGCAACGGCTTGTTCATATTTTGATACGACGTTTTGGAAGGTCATATTGGGAGTAATATTGGGGTCAACAATATTGATATTGGGCAAATCGAAATCTTCATCTTCAACACACGATGAGATAAAAATCAGCATCGTAAAAATGCTTAAAAAAGTTAAAAATTTATTTATTTTCATAATTATTTATATTAAAAGTTTATTCAATGTTTATTAAAACCGTATGTATATATTCACAAAATAAGTTGTACCGCGGCCATACCAATATTTGGGTGAAAATACGGGTGTGCTTAGTGCTTGGTCATCTCTTAATTGCCTGAAATTGGCATTTCTTCCTTGCTCAAAACCTCCGGTTTTATATTTTTGATCTAATAAGTTATTGACACTTGCAAAAAAGCCAATGTAGTAATCGTTTATTTTCCATGATTTTCCACCGGTTAAATTCACCACTACGTAATCATTAAACTTTTCTTGTTTTAACAATTGCCTTGCCAATACTTCGTCATAGTCATTAAAAGCATTTCCGTCAAAATCTGATGTGAAATTAGAAGTCCTTGTCAATGGGCTGATATCTAAGTAGGTATCATCAAAGAGATTTGCTGTGGCACCAAACCACCAATAGTTGGGGTCTCTGTATTCAAAACCGAATGAATATGCTTTTTGAGGCCCTCCGGCAATTTTATAATCTTTAAGGCTTGCTTGGCCAAAATCTTTAAATCCGTTTACAAACCCTGCTGCTTCAGCAGAAACCGAAGGCTCGGTAGTTAATGTTAAGTTCGGATTGTTATCAAAAGTAAATTGCCCAACAGAAGCAACCCCTTTTAATTTCAAGGTTGGAATGACTTGGTATTCGATTCCTAATTCGGCACCGATATGTTGTTTGTCAATACCTTGTAATACTTCTTGTACAAAGGCGGTATTATCACCTCCAATACCATCGGCAAAGAAAAAAGAAATCTCGGTAGCATCTTCAAATTTTGTATAGTATCCTGTTAGTTTTGCAGTTACTTTGGGCGAACGAAGGATATAACTGGCGTCGGCAGAAAGTATTTTTTCTTCTGTGATTCCGAGCCCGTTTCTATCCCCAACAATATCGTGGTTTTCTCTAGAGTTAGAGAATGTATTTCGCAATGAAGGCGCCCTAGAAAGGTATCCGGCATTGATATCAATTAAATGATTACCGGTAATTTTATAGGTGAAGCCTCCTTTGGCACCAAATCCTGTAAAAGTGAGTTCTTTTCCTTTTCCTAATGAATTGTTAGGAAATGAGCCGTTTTGAAAAAGGCCTTCCCGTTGGTATTTGGTATTGGTTACGCTTCCCGAAAGAAAGAAATCTATCTTGTTATATTTGAATTGTGCTTGTGCAAAACCACTGATGATATCTGCAAAAAGTTTGTAATTGTATTTGAATTTATCACCTTCGCCTACTATTCTGTTAGGGCGTTGCAAGTCGTTTTGTGCGGCTTGCGGATTGTTGAGTAAATCTCCGGCAAAACTATCTACGTCTAAATAGCCATTGGCTCCTAACAGGTCAATAACTTCTGCAAAATTTTCTGATTCTAGAGATTTGTAATTTACGGCTGCATCGATAATAACATTATCATTTAATTCTATATTTAAAATTGAATTGACTGTGAGCTGTGTATCGTCAACCCTGTCTTCATACAAAGCATAGATAGCATTCCCTCCGTTTTGGGTATTGCTGATATTGGCAGAGTACAATGCATTCCAATTGATTTGGCCATTATTCACAAATTCTTGTTGGGCTCCGAAAGCGATTCCCGGGTCATCAGGGTTATTCCTCAAGAAAAAGCTCGGTAATTTTTGGTAGTATGCCGGACTCGGATTGGCGCCTCCTCCT
>DRQI01000348.1 GCA_011330545.1 Flavobacteriia bacterium | reverse complement strand
CCACCCGCTGTATTAGCTTAGGCTGTACCGAAGCCCCTTGTTGTATGGTATGGGTGAGTTCATGTGCCAATAAATGCTTGCCCGAATTACTTTGGGGGTTGTATTTCCCCTCATTGAAATAAATATCACTGCCATTGGCAAAGGCTTGTGAACCTAAGGTACGGTTCATTTGTACGGCATTGCTATCGTTGTGGATTCGCACTTGGCTAAAATCGGTTCCAAAACCTGATTCCATCGTATTTTTTACTTCTGAAGGCATTGGAGAACCTCCTCCTTTTGAATTGCCGAGATTACTTTCTAAAGCCGAAGTATCTGTAGGCTCGTCATCTGAACTCGATTGTTTTTGAATATCTTGTTCGTCTTCTTTTTGTTGGATTTCTTCATCTTCTTTTTGCTGAACTTCTTCGGCATCATCAACATTACTCAATTGTATTATGGGCGTACTGTGTTCTACTATTGGTTTTTGTTGAACTTCTATTGATTGTTCACCGGCTTGCTGTTTTTCTTCTTCGGGTTGTTTTTGAAGTATAGGTTTGGGTGAAAAGAATGAAGGTGCCGGTGAAATACTATCTGATGCGACAATATTATCGGCTATGCGGTCTGCTTCTTTTTCGTACGGGCTATCTGATTTTCCAATATTCAATTTGGGCTGTATAAATGCATCATTGGCTTTTTCTTTTTGAAAAAGTGAGGATTTGCTTGGCGCTCCATTGTTTTTAACCGTTGATTGAAACATTTATACTGTAAATTGGTTTATTATTCTTTCTGCAATAGCAATGGTGTTTTTATTCCGGAGGCATTGTCTAATGCCGTACCTTTTATGGTTAATCCGTCTTCTTTAATGGTTCCGGTAAAGGTCCCTAACAATCCGTAAAGGGTATAGTACGGTACCTTTATTTCATTTTTATATACAGTACCACTGCCTTCGGCTGTAACTATCCAAATTCCATTGAGCAAACTATACTCTTGAAAACTAACACTACCTGAGGCTTGGTGGTTAAAATAATAGCGGCCGGCGTGTAGGGTATCATACCAATATCCTGTAAGGTTATAGGTGATTTGAGTCTCATTCTTTTGATAAGAATTGTTGGCAACCGTCTCTTCTTGTCCACTCTTATTAGATTTGTTTGGCTGTGAAACAGTTATAGTAGTTACTTCTTCATTTGGCATTTGTTTTTCAATTACTTTTTCAACCTTGGCAGGAGGCTGTTTTTTTGAAAACGAAATGACTCCTGTTTGGTGCAATACGGTAATTAAGCCTGCTATGGCTGTGATAAAACCGGTAACGGCCAATACATTGGTAGAAAATTTTGTTTTTGCTGAATCTGCCATATTTTAATTATTGTTTTTAATATTTTTTACAGATTTCCAGGTTGATCTGGGGTTTGATTTGATGCGCAGTTAATGAAATGTGCCCATGCGTCTGCAGAAGTATAATCATCAGCTCCTGTTTCACAGTCAAAAATCATTATATACGACTCTGAAGTAGCACTTCCAATGCCCGCGGCATGTGCTGCTTCATGTATGAGTGTTCTGGTCTGGCCTTCCTCACTTAGATTGAAAAATGAATTACAAAGATGGATTGGGGAATTATTATTTTCAACATAGGCATTCCAAATAGAACAGTTATCAATTTCAGGACCACAGACAATATTATTATCAGAAGTAAGTACATTTAACATACTTTCTATTAATTGTTGTACTGCCCTAAGGCTCCTTATCTTTGGTGAAACAATTTTTCTAGCTAACCTCATCATATCTCTCTGTTGTCGAATGCCCAATGTTGGATGAAGTCCCGACAATTTATGTTTCACTATTTGTACTCTAAAAAAAGCATTTTGCCTTGCCGTTGTAATCATTGAGCTATTGCATACACTATTTTCTTGTTTTCTTACCGCGTTATTATTTTGCTGAAGGGTATGTGTCAGCTCATGTGCCAACAGGTGTTTTCCTTCTTTTGTTGCAGGCCGGTAATTGCCTTCATTAAAATAAATATCATTGCCATGAGTAAATGCTTGCGCTCCCAGTTCTTTACTCATTTGTACAGCTTCACTATCGGTATGTATGGCAACATTGTTAAAATCGGTTCCAAAACCTTGTTCCATTATACTTTTTGTTGAACTATCCATTTTGGCTCCTTTGCCTTTATTACTTTTTAATTTTCCTTCTAAAGGGGTATTGGGTGGCTTTTGTTTTATTGCTTTTGCCTGTACACTTTCTTCCTCTTGTTTTTGTTGGATATCTTTTTCTTCGTCTTTCATTTTTTGAACGGGTTCTTCTTCGGTATCAGCCAGTTGCTGAATATCTTGCGGTTCTTCATCGGCCATTTTTTGTACGGCTTGATCTTCTTCACAAGCATCACATTTGGCTTGTACCGGTTCTTCCTCAGCAGTTTCCTTACGTTGTATAAATGGAGTTACAGAAGCTGCCAATGGTTTTTGTTGCAAATCATCTTCTGTACCTTCCATTTTCCGGATAGTTCTTTGTCCTTCAGCCGCATTCACCACTTTATCTGCCATTGTATCGGCTTCTACTTCAAATTTATCGTTTGGTTTACCAACAGTTAGCTTTGTTTGAATAGAGGGCTTAAAAAACACTTCATTCCCTATCTTTGGCGATGGTTTTGGTTTTCTGTAACGTCTTCTCATAATTCTCTTTTTTTGCTGATTGTGATAAATTGATTTTTAAACTTTTATTCAATACCAATCGGTAAAAATTATCTTTTTTCTCCATGGCAATTTGCACAAAGCAATGTTCCACGGTATTTTATCTAACAAGATATCTTGTGTTTTTCGTTCTACAATTAACTTAGGGTGCTCATCATCAAGGCATAACTTTCCTTGGCGCTGTAAAAACTCATACCTCAACAAGTCATGTGATGAATTTTGTAATACTTTCCAATTATGAAGCACAGCTCCTAACAATTTGTCAACCTGTTTCTTTAACTCTTTTGAAATGGGCTTTTCTCTTTGAATAGATTGCTGTATCGGAACACCGCATAAAAATTTTTCAAAAGCCATCGTATTTTCATACTGCTCTTCTTTTTTGGTGGCTATGTAATGCAATAAGTGAATGGCCAATGCCACATCTGTAAAAGTATTTTCACAGCCTAGTAATTGACAATTTTTAAAAAACTGTTTTAAAAAAGGATGCAGTAAAATGAGTCCGGCATTTTCTATATAATAGGAAGTTTCTTCATCTTTTTTTTCTTCTTTGCGATGCTTTGTAGTTTCAGGTATTTTTATGCCTTTCTCGGCAGCCTTGCCCAAATATTTTAAATCCTTTTCTCTTTCTTGCTTATTGGCCTTATGTATCAATGTTGGATGTTGGATGTTGGATGTTGGATGTTGGACTTTTACTTCAGTATCTGAAAAGGCAATCTGAATTTCTTCAAGGATAAACACCAAGGTTGTAATTGATTTTAAGAGTTGTTGCTGTTGGGCACTCTCCATGATTTGATACAATTCTTTTTTTAACTGTAAAACATTGTTTGTTATCAAACAGCTGATAATGGCTGCCCAAACTTGTTGCCTGATATCAGTTGCCAAAAATTGAATTTTGGCAATGATGATATCGCTTAAAATAATATTGGCTATGTCTGACTGTAACCATGCATGCTTCAACAATAATTGTATCGTTTTATTTGAGAATTGATTGATAAGCCTCTTTTGTACAGCAGCTTTTTGTACACATTGCCGAAATTGGAATGAAAAACCGGTGGTATTTACAATTTCAACAAGTTTTTCTTTGTCAAATATGTTATTTGCATTGGTACTATTCCACCAAGGCATCAGGCCTTTTTCTAAAAAAAACAGCAAAGATTTTACATTGCTTTCTTTTATGCTAATATAACTTACTTCTTCTTTCTTAGCGGGTGCTGTGTCTGCCAATTGCCGAATTTCTTTACTGACTTGTTTTCCTATTTGTTTTGCGAATACATGATAATCGTCTCCACCGGCAACCGTTACTTCGAGATGGAGCTTTTGTATTTGCATAATTTCAGAAGGCAATTGGTTCTCCATCAACTCAAAATAACGTTCTAAATACGGAAAAACATCTTGTTGTAAGAACACATTGATAGTATCTTTGATTTTATATGCCGTTTTTTTGCGATGCGTATAAATTTCAAGATGTACTTTATGGATGATATGTTTTTGATTGGTAATCATCTATATAATGAATGGCAGCAACTCACTCTTTATAAAATCGACTAAGAAGTCTATTCTTTGCCTGTCATTAATGTATTTATTCAGGTAAGCACTGAGTTTTTTATTTTTATCGAATTTGATACCATTAGCTTTTAGCTTTTTAAATTGCCCACTGAGTATTTCTAATATCCCCATAATTTTATCGGCATTTTTAAGCAGTACTTCATTAGATTGGCAATTGAGAATATTAAAAAACAGTTTAATCAGTACGTTATAAATTTTTAATAATTCGCCTAGTACAAAACTATTTTGGGCATTCTTGACAATGGCTTGGAATGTATTACTCAGTAATTTGGCAAATAACGCATCTAAATTCGCATTTTGGGCACCACTTAAATAATCGTCAGCATTTGCCACTACCTCTTTATACAATGCTATGGCGGGTAATAAGACATTATTCTTAAGGGTTCTTGAGATATCAACATCCGGTCTCAAAATTCTGGCATCTCTCTTTATTACAGTCAAAGTATCTTTAAGGCAAGTATCTTCAACAGGGTCATCAAATTTTATTTCAGGAACGGCTATTTCGTTGAGGCAGGGAACGTTGTCAATGATAAGGTTGGGTTGTACGGTATTGGCATCATTTACCGGTAACTTATAACTTGCTATAAATATTCCATTGGCATCGGGCTTTTCAACAACCGCATTTCCGTCTCCTAAATCCCACTTGAATGTTGCTTCTTTTGGCAATACGTCTCCTAAAACTTCAAATATAACTGAGGCCGTGGTCTTGTTATCATTGTACTTAATAGATTGAACCTTAACTTCTATCGTTTTTTGCAAGCTCACCACAATTTTACAGTCGGTTTGTTTGCCATTTACGGTAAAATGAATGGTTGTATCGTATAAACTTTGGTCTACTGATAACGGATTAAAAATATACTTGCCATTTGCATTTTTTTCTACGCCTCCGTTAATGCCTATATCTACTACAGCTTTTACTTCTCCATCTTCGGGAGAGACGGTAAAATCAAGGGGTTTTGTTGCATTATCTACACAAACAGACGGTACCGGCAAACTTAAAAATACAGGTTCTGTAGGTATGATAAAATTAACCGGGGCACAGTCTGAACAACACATATAAGGCAATGCAAAGTCTGCTACTACCGTGTTTTTTGATATTTTATCGGGCGTACTTATTGAATTAGAGCCAAAAAATATCTTTTTTGCTGTACCCACCAAGTCTGAAGATGAAAAAACAACAAAATATTCTTTTTTTCCTATGGGTTGATCTTTAATTTGTATTGCTAATTTCTGTTTCTTTGAAATGGCCTTACACTGTTCTGCAACTCCTGCAATACGCCATACGGTATTTAAAAAATGGGCTAAATTGGAAACTGTCTCCTCAATGGTTTTTCCAATTTCAACAACGTCAAACTGTTGTTTTCTTCGATTTCTTACAAATGCATTTCTTTCTTTTTGCCTGCTAAAATTAAATTTGGTACTGATTCTGTCATTCCATAAATGT
>DRQI01000347.1 GCA_011330545.1 Flavobacteriia bacterium | reverse complement strand
CCCAACAACTAGTATCCATCGTTTACGGCGTGGACTACCAGGGTATCTAATCCTGTTCGCTCCCCACGCTTTCGTCCATCAGCGTCAATATACAGTTAGTAGACTGCCTTCGCAATCGGTATTCTATGTAATATCTATGCATTTCACCGCTACACTACATATTCTATCTACTTCACTATAATTCAAGACAACCAGTATCAAAGGCAGTTCCACAGTTGAGCTGTGGGATTTCACCTCTGACTTAATTGCCCGCCTACGGACCCTTTAAACCCAATGATTCCGGATAACGCTTGGACCCTCCGTATTACCGCGGCTGCTGGCACGGAGTTAGCCGGTCCTTATTCGTAGAGTACCGTCAAACAGTTACACGTAACTGCGTTTCTTCCTCTATAAAAGAAGTTTACAACCCATAGGGCCGTCTTCCTTCACGCGGCATGGCTGGGTCAGAGTTGCCTCCATTGCCCAATATTCCTCACTGCTGCCTCCCGTAGGAGTCTGGTCCGTGTCTCAGTACCAGTGTGGGGGATCTCCCTCTCAGGACCCCTACCTATCGTTGCCATGGTAAACCGTTACTCTACCATCTAGCTAATAGGACGCATACTCATCTTATACCGATAAATCTTTACTATTAATATGATGCCATATCTATAGACTATGAGGTATTAATCTTCATTTCTAAAGGCTATCCCTCTGTATAAGGTAAATTGTATACGCGTTACGCACCCGTGCGCCGGTCGTCAGCGGAAAGCAAACTTCCCCTGTTACCCCTCGACTTGCATGTGTTAAGCCTGCCGCTAGCGTTCATCCTGAGCCAGGATCAAACTCTCCATTGTAATGTCGTCGATACCTCTTAAAGTATCTTTTCTCTTAATGAAAAGCCTCAAAAAAAATTCCCCAAATCCTAAAATATGAAGTCTTACTCAATTTTACGCTGTCAATTTCTCTATTGTTTCAATGAACTTTTGCTCTTTCTCTTTAAGCGGGTGCAAATATAGAAAGGTTTTTATCTCTCGCAAAACTATTTTGCTTTTTTTTGATAAATTTTTTTCACTTTTTTACAACTGCCTAATTATCAAGAACAAACCTTATTATTAGGGATGCAAATTTAATTGAAATCTGGATTTTTTTGAAAGTAATCGACTAAAAAGTTATTAACAAAAAAGCAATTAGCAGCTGTTCATTTTAGGTTTTTGAAGTTAACAGCTGATTTTTAAATACTTGCAACCTATCCGCAAAGGGTACAACAGGAAAGTTTAATATTTTTTTAGATTTCTCTAAATTAAATCCTGTTACTGCCGGGCGTTTGGCAACTTGATTTAATTGTGAGGTATGAATTCGTTTTATATAGGAACTATCTAACTCAAAAGCGGCAGCTATTTCTAAGGCCATATCGTATATACTCAACAACTCACTACTCGATATATTGAATACTCCTTGTGCATTCTGTTGGATTGACAACAAACAGGCATTGGCCAAATCATCAACAAAAGTTGGCATTCTATACTGATCATCTACGATGGTTAATATTTGTTTATTCTCTATGGCATCTTTAATCCACAGTACAATATTCTTTCGCGGCATATTGTCAACCAGGCCATATACCAGTATCGTTCTTAAAATTGTATAGTTGATACCAGCTTCTTTAATTAAATTTTCAGATTCTAATTTTGAGCGTCCGTAATGGCTTAAAGGGTTCGGTTCATCTTCTTCTTTATATGGGCCGTTTTTTCCGTCAAAAATAAAATCGGTAGAGATATGAATAAGGTGGCTGTTGTATTTTTTAGCTGCTTTGACAAGTGTTTTAACCGCTTCTACATTTATCAGGTCACATTTTTCTTTTTCTTTTTCACATTGGTCGACATTGGTCATCGCTGCACTGTTAATAATATAATGTGGCTTTATGGCATCTATACGTTGAAATACTTCTGTGGCATTGGTACTATCTATGGTATAATAGGTATATTTTTTTGCCGTATCATTTCGATTTTTTCCTTTAGAAAATGCTATGACTTCAAAAGTATCTTCTTTTGAAAACAGGTTGACTAATTTTTGTCCTAATAATCCGTTACTACCGGTAATTATTATTTTGTGTTTCATGTGTCTAAATATAAATTTTTTAGGAGACATACCTACCAGTCATAGTATCTAAGTGCATCGGGCGGGTGGAACTCATTACTAGTCATTTTCTTGTGTGTCAAAATTGGACATGTTCGTTTGGTTAAAACAGTTTATTGAGATTTTGAAGTTGTTCTGAACTGCCTAGTACAATTAATCTGGAGTTAGGCACCAATTTAGTTTCTCCGGCAGGATTGATTAAATATTCATTATTAGGAGTTTTAAAACCAACGACGGTACATCCTGTTTTTCGACGTAAGTCTAAATCTACTATTGATTTTGTCAAAAATTCTTTGGGAAGGTTTTCTACAAAAATTTCTTCTAAATGTGTGGCATTATCTGCATCTACTGCAAGTTTATCTACAAACTCTACAATATCGGGAGTTACTAATAAGGATGCCATGTGATCGCCTCCGAGTTTATCGGGCATAATTACATTATCAGCCCCGGCAATTTTCAATTTGCTGTCTGATGAATCATCGGAAGCCCTACTGACTATAATCAACTTTTTATTTAATTGCCTTGCTGACAATACCACAAACAGGTTATCGGCATCTGATGGTAAGGTGGTAATTAAACTTGAAGCGTATTTTATACCGGCTTTTTCTAATACTTCGTCTCGGGTGGCATTTCCTTTTATGTATAATAAATTACTTTCTTCTATTTCATCAATTAATTTATCATCGCTTTCAATAACAACGATGGGTTTATTATACCTTTCTAATTTAATCACAGCTTGTTTACCGTTTCTACCATACCCACAAACTATGGTATGTCTTTTTAACTGTCTTATTTTCTTTTGCACTTTCTTAAATTTTAGTTTTTCAAATAATTCTCCGCTAGCTATATACTGCGTCACTGTTGAGGCTACCAATCCGAAAATAACCACACTCATTAAAATAAGAAAAATTGTAAATAATTTTTCGGTTTCGCTCAAGGGATGTACTTCGCCAAAACCTACGGTGGTTATGGTAATGATAGTCATGTATAAAGCATTTACAAAAGTATCGTCTGACAGGTACATATACCCTACCACTCCGATAACAACCACCGCTAAGAGAAGCAGTAATGCTTTGTACAATCTTGATTGAAAAATATTCATATCTTTTATAAATCAAATACTGAACTTCGTTTTGTATATATCATATCTTTCAATTTGAGTAGAAATGCGAGTGTCAAATAAATTCCAAACCAAAAGCCCAAAGTAACAAAAGAGATATAAATAAAGAATAAGCGAACATTTGTAACCCGCATCCCCAATTTATCGGCCAATCTGGAAGAGACATCAAAGCCTCTGTTTTCGAAAAAATACCGTATTGAATGAATCATTGTCATTACAACTAATTTTGATGTAGTTTGATAATTTATTTAATTAACTTCTTAAAATATTTAATTGCTAGAAAGGTTAAAAATAATAAAATCATTAAACTTATAATATATAAATAGGACTTATTTTGAGGTATTGGAGGAATAAGTTCACCGTAGTAGACAAAAGCTGACCAATAATAGGGAGACTTTTTTATGTTGCTAATATTTTCATTTTCTAAATACGCAATTTTAGCATCGCGATTAGCAATATATGCCGATTGTTTATTATTGTAATTTTTGTAAAATGAACTCATGATTATGGAAGTAGCTTGATCATTTATCTGCCATAAAGAAAATAAGATATTCTGTGCTCCGGCATATTGAAATCCGCGAGCAATGCTCATAACTCCCTCTCCTTTTTGCAATTTACCAACTCCGGTTTCACAAGCACTTAAAACTACAAGATTCGGATTTAAGTCGAGTTCATATAATTCATTCAACATCATATTTTTATCATAAAACTCAATATTTGCAGGCACCGTAAAGTTACCACTACTCGCATGTGTTGATAAATGTAGAATGCCATAATTTGGAGCGCTTTTTATAAAACTACTCTTGAGTGCTCGATCTTTGGTTAAAAGTGTTGATGCTATTTCTTTTTTTATCGCTTCGGCTTCGTCAATTGAATAGCTAAGCTTTTGGGATGTGTTTTCAAACACAGGAAAAATTCCTAATACTTTTTGATTCTTATTTTTTTTATTTTCTTTTAAATAAAACAAAGCACTTGAGTTATATGCAATGGTTTGTTTCTTAACAACAAACGGCATTTTTGAAAATTTTGCGGTTGCAACTTTGCTTGTTAACAATGCTTCAAATGGAATAAAATTAAGAAACCCGTCTGGGATAATTACAACATTTTTATATACAGAAACTTCGTTAAATTTCAGCAAATTATAACTATTAAAGGCTTGTGTTGTATAATTATTTATATTATTATTTATTATTGAAGCATCATCAAAAAAATCAATGAAACTAGAGATTGTTCCTTTTGTGTTTCTGTTTAGGTTTATCTCTTTAAAAGATAAAGAGTCAGAGCTTATAACAAATTGATAAATAGCGCGTTTTCCGTAAAAATATTCAACTAAAACTGCTTTATCCCGCTGTAATTTTTCTTGTAGTTTTATAACTGAAATACCGCTTTTTCTATATTTTGAATACTTCTCTAAAATATCCTTTTTTATCACTTTTAACTGAAAACTCACACTACTTAATTGCTTGCTTAAGTCGTTAACGTTTGATGATTTGGCATTGCCTAACTGCTCTTTTATTAAACCATTTGTAATACGTTCTTGTTGTTGTAACAATTGCTGTTGCCGAATCAGTAAACTATCTTTTGGATACTGCTGTTGCAATGATTTTTTTTGTAATATTTCTTTTAAAACTGACGCCTTGCTATTTTCGGCATATTGAAAAGCAGAAATTATTAATTGATTGTTTGGCGTTTTTGTATACGTTTGAAATAGAAGTTCAATACATTTTTCACTTCTATTTCTATCGTTTATTTGATTTAAAATTTTAGCTTCTTGCGAAGTAATATCATCTTGTAATAATGTGGAAACATAAAAACTCAAATTGTAACTTTCTAGCTTACTGTTTGCATCTGTTTGTATTTCGGCGTACAAATCAAAAATATCTATAAATGTATTTTCTGAGTAAAGTATCTCTTTGTCAGGCAAACCATTTCCTGAAAAATTTGGCAATAGTATTTTTATAGCGTTGAGCAAACTCTTTAAGGCTTTGTCTTGATGGTTTGATTGCACTAATAATTGCGATTCGTCTACATATAATTTAGCAATTGCTCTTGCTGAAATATCTTTTTGATTGTAAGCTATTTCTTTTGCTTGGTTAAAATAAAATTGCGCTTTTTGATAATTTCCTTTTTGAAGTTCAATTTGCGACGCATTCTTATAAAAATTCAGTCGATTTTTGCTTGGCAACGAATTGCTTTCAATAAGGATTTGTGCTTCGTTATAACGCTTTAAAGCAATCAAGTTTGTAGTTAAATTATTTTGGAGTAATCCTTTCTGTTTTTCATTTAAATTTGGCGTTTGCAATGCTTTTTTTAGAAGCGATATTGCTGTTTGATAATTACCAATGTTATGATAAACTACAGAAAGATTAATAATTCCAGCATTTCTTTGGATTGTATTTTTGTCTTTTTCGGCTAAAAAGATATATTGTTTTATGGTATTTACAGCATTGGTATAATCTTTAGTAATGGTGTATAAATTGCCTAATGGTTTTAAACAATACTCAGTAATATCATAATTTGATAATTTGTATTTTGAAAACCTCTCCCATGCTTCTCCATAGGTTAAAATAGCTTTCGCTATACTATTTTTCTGCTTTAGATAATAGGCTTTATTGCATTGAAGAATTACCAATGCCAAATGTTCTTCTTTTGTGGTTACTTTGTTTTTAAAAACTTTTTCTTGTTTGTTTAAAACTTGTAATGAGATTTCGTTTTGATTGTTTATAAAAGTATCAAGTGCATTGTATATTTCGCTCTCTAATTGTTGTGAATGCACAAAAAGGCATTGAAAAAGAATAATGAAAGTAATGCGTTTTCTCATCATAAAGAGCACATTAAAACTTCCATATTGCATAAAACTGCCAGTAATTAAACTCATTTTTAAAATCCAACACATAGCGAGCTCCAATACTTGGCCCTATACGCGAAAAACCTACTGTTGCATCAAACAACATCGCATTGCGAATATTGGTAAATGAAGTAGCGTTATTGGCAGTGGTTTTCTCGCTACGGTCTAAAAAATCATCTGTTGTACCTTCAAAAAACTCTGTAAGAATAGTTTGTTCTAGTTTCTCGCTTACTGAAACAGAACCTTGAAAACCAGCACCGATGCCTATATAATTATTTATATTATAGCGAAGTAATACAGGAATTTCCCAATTTACATTGGTGAAACTGTCTGTTGTAGTTTTTCGTTGAAACTGGTCAAAGCCATTTGCAGTTGTTACAATACCTTCTTGGACAGTTGTATTGTTGTATGTATGAAAATCATTCATAAATTCAACTTGCCAATACCACCTAAATGATTTATAAGGAGAAATTGTAGCACCCACAAAATAGCTTTTAGAATTTTCTAAATCAGAGAAGTAATTATACCCGGTTTTTGCACCAATGGAAATTCCCGGCACAAATCTAGTAGTAGATTGATTGGTAATAATAGGGTCATTTTTATCAAAAATAATAGCTGTTTTGCTTTTCGTTTTTATCTTGTGAAAATCTTTGCCAAATTTTATACTATATTTTACAAAACCTTTCGTCGAATCTTTGTCTTTTACATTTTTTTGCTCACTACCCGGTAAGTAAATATTTTTAAACGTAAAAATAATTTGTTTATCGGTGAAGGTAGTATCTAAGCAACTATATTGCACTTCTTTTTTAGGGCAAATTTTACATTTGGGATACATATCTTCTACCTTTAAGGTCGATTTATCATATATGTCAGGAATATCTGTTTCTAATCGAATTGTTCTTGCCGGCCCTTCTCCATTATTCTGAAATTTAACTTTGTATTTTATACGTTTAAAACGCACAAGCCTGTAATTCATAAATGTTCCGTTAGATGACATTTTATTGGGATCGTGAGATGTTACAATCTCCATTTCCATATCTTTTACTTTATGGTTATCATAATTACTATCAGGAACATAGACACCTCTCATAGATATAATTGCACTTGTATCTTTGAGCATTTCGGGAGTTGTTCGTAAAGTAAAAAACATATTACGCTCTTCATTAGGGCTCATATCATCAAACTCAAAAACACTCCAATTTTTATAATACGTCTTAGATTCTTCTACGGTTAACGGAAGGTTTGTTTTTTCTGTTGAATCTTGTGCTTGTACTCTTAATTTTAAAATAGCAGCATTTAATGACGCTAAAAGCGTTTGATTATCATCTATATCGTAGGCATAGGCAAAATCAGTATTGGTAGAAACTTTTTCGTTGTGGTAAGTTCTTGTGTCTATAAGTTCAAAGTTATCGGCTTTATATTTACGTTCATTATAAAACAGGTACAACTTGCCATTTGTAACAAAATCTTTAGGATTCTTATAACTCATTATCACAACAATTTCTTCTTCGGGGATAGGCTCTCTATTGTGTTTCAATATAAAACTATCATTCATAGAAGCTTCATCTTGAAAAGCTACAGTTACTTTATTTATAGTAATTTTTTGAGGCCTTGTGGCCGGAGGCTTACCAGTATCATAATTATTAGTTGCCCAAAGCCTTACTTCGTAATTCCCTTTATTCTTATATATATGTGTTGGGGTTTTATCTGTACTATAATGGCCATCTCCAAACTCCCAATAATAGGTGTAAAATGCTTTTGGTGCTCCGGCAATTTGATTTAAAACGGGAGTTTGAGGTGTGAAATTTACTTCATTATCACTTGTGTTATATTTTATACCTGCAACTTTTTTAAGCGAATCGTTTGCCTGAACTTGCTGTCCTTTAACCGTAAAAAATAGTAAGAAAAAAATAAAAAATGTAAGTTGTTCTTTCATCTGTTTTTTTATTGACACAAATATAACAAAAGTGATGACATAGCATCATCACTTTTGTTTATCTACTATTTAATCACCGTCTATGGCAAGTTACTTATAATCTGATTAAGTTGAGCTTCTGTAACTACTGCGGTATCATCATATGCTATGGTAATGATACCATTTTCAACAATAGTTACTGCTTTTACAGCATATCTCCAATTACCGTTTTCTTCAGTTGCAAAAATAACATGGCATTCTAACCCAATAGGTATTTGGCCATAATGCTCACTAAACAACTCATTACCTGCATCATACGTGTCTAAGTTTGCCAACGCAGGCGCTTCACCATCATACGATAAATACACAGCACTGTTTGTATTATCATATCCTTCAGGAACGTCTACTAATATGGTAGTTTTTGGCCTAGGGTCGTTATAAAACCTATCGACATTTGTCCATCCGAAATTTCCGCCAAAAACGTAATATTGCCCTCCTTCAGCGAAAACTCTACCACCATTGGGGCCACCTTGGTCTTCTACTTCATTCCATTCTAAATTATCTTCTCCTACGATGTTGCCTTCCCATAAAATCATATCATTATCTTCACCTCCTGTTAAATTTGCAGGAATGATAAGTTGAAAATTGCAGTTGGTTTCTAATTCTACTCCATTTTGAGTTACTTCCAAAAGAAATTCTCCTCCTGAAACAAGCAATGCTTTATCACCACTCGGCAAAACTCCCATTGTTGGTTTGTTAGTTGTTAACATATCTCCTTTTCCAAAAAGCTCTACATAGTCTAAATCGACAGTCCCGGTTACGGCACTTCCATTGAGGGTAAGGCAACTACCATCAATAATTATTGTCACTCCATTTTCTGAAGTAAGTGTCGTTACACCATCTTCTGCATTAAATTGAAATTCTTGTTTTTTTCCGTCAAGTGTTAACTGTTTTATCAAGGCAAACTCTTGAGCTGAAGGGCGAACCGGCACATCAATACCATCATTTTTTGTACAACTAGCTAAAACTAAAGCTGTCATTAAAAGGGTTCCTAATGTGTTTTTTAAATTTTTCATAATTTTAATTTTTAATTAATACTTTTTATATTATTACTTTTCTTTTTTTCATTTGCAACTTTCCCTGACGATTTAATCAATCCTTTTTATTTGGTTGAAATGTTTCGCTTTTTGGCGTTACATCTTTATATCAACATCCATAGAAAAATGTTACCCTATGTTTTGATAATTTTTTTAAATTAGCTGAAAATAAAGGTATTGATGAGCAAAAAAAAAATACATGAAGATCAAAAATACATAGAAGGACTGCAACAAAATAACTCGTTTATCATACAAACAATTTACGATAAGTTTGTACCGAAAGTGATCAATTATATAAAGAATAATAATGGAAACTTAAATCAAGCTCAAGATGTTATACAAGAAATTTTAATTGTTATTTACAATCAAGCTAATGAAAAAAAATTACAATTAACTTGCCCGTTTGATGCCTATTTTTTTCTATTGTGTAAACGTAAATGGTTAAATGAATTAAAAAAATCTTCTTTAAAAGAGGTAACAATTAACGATGAAGTCTTATCTAAAGATGACGATGCTGAACAACTTGCTTTTGAAACATCGATATTTGCCGAAAAACAAGTTTTATTCAATGAAATGTTTCAAAAATTAGGCAATGCATGTAAAGATTTGTTAAAAACTACTTTTAAGATAAAATCTATGGAAGAAGTAGCCTCAATTTTAGGTGTTTCTTATGCTTATGCAAGAAAAAAGAAATCGCAATGTATTGGAAAACTCACCAAGCT
>DRQI01000346.1 GCA_011330545.1 Flavobacteriia bacterium | reverse complement strand
TCGTTTCCGATAATACCGAAACGTTGTTTTATGGTTTGTAAATTTTCCATGTCTTAGACATTAATTTTACTGATTATCATTATTTTAGCCTTTAGCCTTTAGCCTTTAGCCTTTAGCCTTTAGCCGCTAACTTATAACTTCTCCCTTCCTGCCCGCAATTCTTAACCTGTAATACCAATAGCTTTGCCTATCAAGGTGGCGGAGGTACAATCTTCAATTTTTACATTCACAAAATCGCCGAGTGTATAATTTTCTTTAGGGAAAACCACTACGGTATTTTGTGTATTTCTCCCTTTCCAATGAGCATCAGATTTTTTAGAAGTGCCTTCAATCAATACTTCTTCAACCTTACCAATATGCTGTTTTGTGCGGTATAGCGAATGTTTTTGTTGTAAGGCTATAATTTCAGCCAAACGCCTTTTTTTGGTAGCCAAGGGTACATCGTCTTCTATTTTTTTTGCTGCTAAGGTTCCGGGCCTTTCAGAATAAGCAAACATAAATCCGAAATCATATTTTACGTATTCCATTAATGACAGTGTATCTTGGTGGTCTTTTTCGGTCTCGCCGCAAAATCCGGCTATCATATCTTGGCTGAGGGCAATTTCAGGAATTATTTTATAAATATTATCAACCAGTTTCATATACTCTTCACGCGTATGTTGCCGGTTCATGGCTTTTAAGACAGTATTGCTTCCGCTTTGTACCGGCAAATGAATATATTTACAAATATTCTTATGCTTTGCCATGGCGTGTATGACGTCTAAACTCATGTCTTGCGGATTGGAAGTTGCAAAGCGAAAACGCATTCGGGGAAATTCAACAGCACACATTTCTAATAATTGGGCAAAATCTACAGCGGTAGCTTTGGCGATTTCAGAAGCATTTTTAAAATCTTTTTTCAGGCCGCCGCCATACCATAAATAACTATCTACATTTTGGCCTAACAGCGTAACTTCCTTAAAATTTTTATCGGCCAATTCGCGTATTTCTTTTAAGATACTTTTTGGGTCACGGCTGCGTTCCCTGCCTCGGGTAAAAGGTACCACGCAAAAAGTACACATATTGTCACAGCCACGGGTAATAGAAACAAAAGCTGAAACCCCGTTAGAATTCAATCGTACAGGAGATACATCGCCATACGTTTCTTCTTTAGACAGTATGACATTTACGGCATCCCTGCCGGCTTCAACCTCTCTTACCAAATTGGGCAAATCTCGATACGCATCAGGGCCTACTACCAAATCAACAATTTTTTCCTCTTCTAAAAACTTCGATTTTAACCGTTCTGCCATACAACCCAAGACACCTACTTTCATAGAAGGATTTATTTCTTTTACCTTATTGTAATATTGTAAACGTTTTCTTACGGTCTGCTCAGCTTTATCCCTTATAGAACAGGTATTTACCAATACCAAATCGGCCTCCTCCAAAACAGAAGTAGTATTAAAGCCTTCCTTCGCCAAAATAGAAGCAACAATTTCGCTATCGTTCAAATTCATTTGACAACCATAACTTTCTAAAAATAGTTTTTTATGATTTTCGGTTCGTTGTTCTGTAACTAATGCTTGGCCTTGCTTTTTTTCTTCGATGACTTTTTCTGCACTCATAGATGTTAAACTGTTCGATAAATTTGTTCAGATTGCAAAGATACAACCAAAATCAGTACTATGTGACAAATTGTCATCTTAAATTTTGCTTAAATTTTTGCCGTTGACTACTGTTAACGATTTTTTTAACTTTCGTATAAAGTGGGCTTAACGCAACCATTTTTAGATATAAGTATCTTTTCTATAAACTACTTATCAATTATGAAAACAAAACTATTATTAACACTTACAGTACTGTTCTTTACATTGTTATCATGTGACAATGAGGGTGATACCGTTTTGGTAAATGTTGCTACCCCAAAGTATATGGCACTTGATGAATTTAGGGCGCCAATCGAAATAACAAGCCCGGTTCCCATTTTAAAATCAGGAAAAATATATGCTTATAATAATTTGGTATTGATAAATGATACAGGAAATGGCATTCATATTATAGATAATGAAGATGCAAGGCATCCTATAAAAATTGCATTTATAAAAGTAATTGCTACCAATGATATGGAAGTACGGGGCAATTATTTATATGTGGATAGTTTGAGTGATTTATTGGTATTTGATATTTCTGATATCCACAACATAAAAGAAGTATCAAGGCTTCGTGATGTGTTTCCGGCATATATTCCTACTCCCGTACTAGAGAATTTAGTTGTTGACTATGCGGGTAGCAGTACAAACCCTGATGATATTTTAGTAGGATGGGACATTACCCAAGAAAGGAGAAGGATAGAAGAGGTAAACTATTACAATGTAGACAGGATTGATGTAGTGTCGGCAGAAGCAAATATAACGGGTGGCCAAGGAGGGTCTTTATCTAAATTTAAAATTGTAGATAATTACTTATATGCGGTAGACAGCCATAATATAAATATATTTACTATTGATAACCTTGAAAACCCCCAACAACTAAACCCTGTATTCGCAGGCTTTGACATAGAGACCATATTTAGCAAAGGGAATTATTTGTTTTTAGGAAGTATGAGTGGTATGTATATTTATAATATAGAATCACCCGCTTCGCCACAATATATTTCTGAATTTCAGCACGGTACTGCTTGCGACCCCGTAGTGGTTGATGATAACTATGCCTATATAACCCTACGGGCGGGTAATAATTGCGGAGCCTTAGATAGCAGCCTTCAAATTGTCAATATTACCGATATCCAAAACCCTACCCTAACAAAATCTTATGAAATGGAAAACCCCTATGGTTTAGGTGTCAATAATAACTTACTCTTTATCTGTGATGGTAGTTCAGGATTAAAAGTATATGATAAAACCGATGTTGAAAACCTTCAGCTGCTAAAACACTTTAAAGAT
>DRQI01000345.1 GCA_011330545.1 Flavobacteriia bacterium | reverse complement strand
TTACCCAACATTAAATGACAGACCTCGAAATCATAAAATTAATTGAAGAACTAAGAAATCGGAATAATTCTGATGATGCTTATATTGGGTTTTATCAATATGGTGGCGGACCTGATGAAAGTTATATAAAAGCAAATCGTGAGGGGCTTGAAATTCACGCGGCAGAATTGCTTGAAGCATCACTTGAAACTAAAACCGAATTTGAAAAAGGAAAAGAAAAAATATTCGGACTTGATAATGAATTATATGATAAGGAAAGTGATTATGGATTTGATTATGTAGAACTAAAGAAAGAAAAACGCAATGAAATAAAGCCTTATTCTGAATATAAAGAAACATGGAAAGACAAAGTATTTAAAGTTGGATGTGTTGGAATAGGAATAATCCTTATTGGATTGATAATAGTCGGATTTATAACTACAATAACTTGGTTTTTATAAAACTGAAAACGAAACAATAACGTTGGGTAACACCGTATAAAATTAATGCTTAAGGTCAGTGTTTAAACAAAGTTTAGGCATATTTATAAAGTCCGCAAAATTTAAAAAATTTTGCATTCAGCGGAAAATAAAGATAAAATTTAAAAAATTCTGCTAAGTGCTAAACCCGAAAATTATTGTATTTTTAACCAGCACTAACTTTATACCAAACGATAAACAAATCCAAAAAAATGACCCAGGAAGAATTAGAACAACTAAAATATCCTATAGGTAAACCCGAAATACCTGAAAAAATAAACTCATCCCATCTTTTTGAATGGTTTGATATCTTAGAAAAATTTCCACAACGGCTACAACAACTGGTTGCCAACCTTTCCAATGAGCAATTAGATACGCCTTACCGGCCAGAAGGATGGACAATTCGGCAAGTAGTACACCATCTGGCAGACAGCCACCACAATAGCTATACACGTTTTAAATGGGCATTGACAGAAGACAACCCTATAATAAAAGCCTATGATGAAGGCCGGTGGGCAGAATTACACGATAGCAAATCAGCGCCTATCCTACTCTCTTTAAACGCATTAACAGCCTTACATACCAAATGGGTATACTTTTTAAAAGGCTTGCCGCCACAAGAGTTAAAACGCACATTCATACATCCTGATGGCCATGAAGAAGTTTCGTTAGCTGAAAATGTAGGTATCTATGCCTGGCACTGCGTACACCACTTTGCGCATATACACAATTTAATACAACGCAAGGGGTGGAAACATTAACTGGTTTTCTAAGTAACTGCTTACTGAAAACTGCTCACTGAAGACTGTAAACTGCCCTCTGTTTCAAACTTTCCACTTAATTCCACAGCCCATACTCGGTTTTTGAGGCCTAGTATTCGGTTTGTCCTCAATAACACAATCCAAGGCATGACGCAAATCACTTCCGGTAACCGGAATGCCATTATCAGGCCTCGAATCATCCAATTGTCCGCGATATACCAATTTTAAGTTTTTATCAAACACATAAATATCCGGAGTACATGCCGCGTCATACGACTTGGCAACTTCCTGTGATTCATCAAATAAATAAGGAAACGGATATTTCAGTTCAAGAGCCCTTTTTCGCATTAAATGCGGAGCATCATCAGGATACTTCAATACATCATTCGAAGAAATTGCCAAAAAAGATACTTTTTTACCGGTATAATCATTCGCAATTTTTACCAATTCATCATTAACATGAATTACAAACGGGCAATGATTGCAAATAAAAAATAGTACTGTTGCCTTATCTCCTCTATTTTCAAAGAGTGAAAGTTCCTCCCCCGAAACTGTATCATACAAGATAAAACCCGGGGCCATTGTTCCTAACGGAAGCATATTTGACAGAGTGCTAGCCATTTTTAGAATTTATTTGTAGATTTATAGCATTAAAAATACAAAATAAATGTTAGATACTATCTCTTTTGAAGATTTTACGAAAGTAGATATCAGAACAGGAACTATTATTGACGTAAGTGATTTTCCAAAAGCCCACAAACCCGCATATCAATTGAGCATTGATTTCGGGAGCCTGGGCATTAAAAAATCGAGTGCCCAAATTACCGGTATATATACCAAAGAAGACCTCCTTAACAAACAAATTATTGCCATAATTAACTTTAAACCCAAACAAATTGCTAACTTTATAAGCGAATGTTTGGTATTGGGTGTTGCCAATACCGATGGAGATATCGTATTATTACAAACATCAGCACCCACTATAAACGGTGCTCAAATAAATTAATATGCCAGAATCACTAACCAATCGGCATATACAAGGGCTTTCTGAACAATTGGACGGAGAGCTCTTTTTTGATGCACTGCACAAAAGTATCTATGCTACCGATGCTTCGGTATACCGAAAAATTCCGTTGGCGGTTGCTTATCCTAAAACCAAAAAAGACCTCAAACAACTCATCAACTTTGGTACACAACACCGTATTACCTTGGTACCGCGTACTGCCGGCACTTCATTGGGAGGGCAATGTGTTGGAGATGGTATTATTGTAGACTTGTCAAAATATTTTACAAAAATCTTGGCTTTTGACGAACGCCTTAAAACCGTTACGGTAGAACCCGGTGTCATCCGTGATGAGCTGAACGCTTTTTTAGCACCTTACGGCCTGTTTTTTGGCCCTAATACTTCTACCAGCAATCGCTGTATGCTTGGCGGAATGGTAGGCAATAACTCTTCAGGAACTACTTCCATCCAATATGGCGTTACCCGCGATAAAGTTATCTCCCTAGAAACCATCTTATCAGATGGCAGTGAAGTTACCTTCGAAGCACTTAGCAATAATGAATTTAAAACCAAGCAATTAGGCACTTCTTTAGAAAATAAAATATACAAAACCATCCATAAAGAACTTGCTAGCAACGAAG
>DRQI01000344.1 GCA_011330545.1 Flavobacteriia bacterium | reverse complement strand
TAGTTTTAAACAAAAGAATGAAATTCTTTTTTAAAATGAGCCTGTCATTCTAAATGAGGTATGAAGGGGCTGTCTGAAAAGTGTCATCATTCAGAATGAAATGAAGAATCTTTAAAAATGATAATTAATTCATTACCAAGTAATTGAAATTTTTCGACTGCACTCAAAATGACGATATAAAAACTTTTCAGACAGCCTCGTCGCTCGTTCTTCACTCTGTCGAATGACGATGCCCTTTATAGTTTATAGAAACTAAAGTAACTGCAATGAAATTGCTGTACAAACCTAAATTGACTCCATAAATAAGAGTAAGACAAATCCTACAGCAAATCCAATCACTGCCAACCAAGTAATTTTTTTAAGGTACCAGATAAAATCTATTTTTTCCATACCCATGGCGGCAACACCTGCCGCCGAGCCTATAATGAGCATACTGCCACCGGTACCGGCGGCATAGGCAATTAAATGCCAGATAGTATCATCCATGGGTAAATTGTACATTCCCATAGAAGCGGCTACCAACGGAACATTATCAATAATTGCAGAAAGTATCCCTAAAATAAAAATAACAATACTCTGATTAGGAATGGCACTATTCAACATCTCCGCCAGATACCGCAGCGTACCTACCTGCATTTCAGCACCATCAACCATAACACTGCCATATACTAGGGTTTCTAGGGCGGCAACGGCCATCAAAATACCTAAGAAAAACAAAATACTCGACATTTCTATCCTTGACAAAGCCTGATGCGCCGAATACAAATGTTTGCGCTCTTCAGTAAAATCTTCTTCGGGGTGAATATATTCTGATACCAACCAAACAACCCCTAAGGCCAACATCATCCCAATATAAGGCGGTAAGTGTGTAAGTGTTTTAAAAATAGGTACAGAAACAATCATTCCCAAGCCTAAAAATAACATTGTCCTACTACTCAATAAAGCTTGGTCTTCTTCGTCATAATCATTAATATCGACCTCTACATTCCCTTTAAATGCCGGGAGCAAGGTTGCTATAAATGTTGGGATGACCATACTTACAATAGAAGGCAATACCAACCTTTCAACCAAATGTGCCGCAGAAACCCTTTTGCCAATCCAAAGCATCGTTGTGGTAACATCACCTATGGGCGACCAAGCACCACCGGCATTGGCAGCAATGACAATCAATCCGGCATACCACAATCGGTCTTTTCTGTTTACAATTAACTTTCTAAGCAAGGTTATCAACACAATAGTTGCTGTTAAATTGTCAATAATAGCCGATAAAATAAAACCTATAATGGCCACTATCCACAACAATTTTTTCTTACTCTTGGTTTTAATCCAACTCTTCAACACATCAAATCCTCGGTGCAAATCAATAATTTCAACAATGGTCATCGCCCCAATCAGAAATACTAAAATTTCTGCTGTTTTACCCAAATGATGTAATAACAAATTGGTAAAACCTTCTTCTGCATGTTCCTTTTGGCCTCCTAAAAAGCTAAAAACATTTTCGTGTGCATCAATGACATTAAACCATCCTTGGTGAAATCCTACCGCCAATAATGCCCACATAATAGCAGCCATTAACAATGCCGGGACAGTTTTGTCCATTTTTAAAGGATGTTCTAAAGTGATACCAATGTACCCGAAAATAAAAATGAAAATTATTAAAGCTATCATAGTTTGGATTTAAGTTGGGTTAAATATAAGAATAAAAATAAGAAATTTTATAATCTATAAAATTAGAAAAATAAATCTTATTCTAGCTTCCTCAGGCCATTTTAAAACATCGTTTGAATAGTAGAATTCTAATTACTTTCCGTAATTTTGCACTATAATTCAGACCTGATGGAAGCGATAACAAACAAAAAAACACCTATAAACTATACTATTGTAAAAGATTTAATTGCCAAATCGGGAATAAAAAATATAGGGAAAGCCTCTATTAGAGAATTGGTAAGCCTTATCAACGACATTGAACGTGAAACCGGTGAGAAATTCATACGGATGGAAATGGGCGTACCGGGCTTACCCTCACCTGAAATAGGAATCAATGCAGAAATAGCGGCCTTACAATCTGGCGTTGCCTCAAAATATCCCATGATTGACGGGGTAACCCATCTCAAAATCGAAATAGCGCGGTTCGTAAAAAACTTTTTAAATATTACCGTTAACAGCAAAGGCTGTATACCCACAGTAGGGTCTATGCAAGGTGGATTTGCCGCTTTTTTAATGCTGACAAAATTAAATCCTAACAAGGATACCGTTCTTTTTATTGACCCCGGATTTCCGGTGCAAAAACAACAATTAGATGTTTTAGACAAAAAATACGAAACTTTTGACGTTTATAAGTATCGTGGGGAAGCCCTTAAAGAAAAATTAGAATCCTATCTCAAAAAAGGTACTATTTCTACTATTTTGTATTCTAACCCCAACAATCCGTCTTGGATTTGTTTTAGTGAAAAAGAATTGCAAATTATCGGAGAACTCGCCACTAAATACGATGTTATCGTAATAGAAGATATGGCCTATTTTGCCATGGATTTCCGTAAAGATTACTCAAAACCGGGGCAACCGCCGTACCAGCCTACCGTTGCTAATTATACTGACAATTGGATTTTATTGATTTCAAGTTCAAAAGCCTTTTCGTATGCCGGCCAACGGGTAGGAATGATGGTTATCAATGACCAATTGTTTAAAAAATCATATCCTACACTAAATGAAATTTATGGAAATCCTCTCTTCGGCCACAATTTAATTTACAAAGTACTGTACGCCCTCTCTTCGGGAGTCACGCATTCGGCACAATACGGATTGGCAGCCATGTTAAAAGCCGTAAATGACGGTACTTTTGATTTTGTTTCGCAGGTAAAAGTTTATGGCAAACGTGCCCATATCATGAAAAAATTATTTACCGAAAACGGTTTTAGTATTGTATACGACAAAGACGAAGAGAAACCATTGGCAGACGGATTCTATTTTACCTTTTCCTATAAGAATATGTCGGGGGAAGAACTGTTAGAAAAATTGCTTTATTATGGCATCTCTGCCATTTCATTAGCCATTACCGGCAGCGAAAGAACAGAAGGGTTACGGGCCTGTGTATCTCAGGTTGACGAATCACAGTTTGCCGATTTAGAAAACCGTTTGCAACAATTCAATTCAGATTATTCATAGGCTCACAAATACTCCCCGAACTATGGTCTTTAGAAGCCCCTGTAACACTCTGCAAACAGTTCACCAAATTGTCAACCCGCAGCAAGCCTAAAAAAGCAAAAACCAATGCCTCTTTAAAATCTATGAGTTCAGGACTCGGCAACACTATTTTTTTTGCTAAATAAAACCCTATCCTATCCATCAAAAAAGTGTTAAACGCCCCGCCTCCGGTAACTAATAGTTGCGCTTTTTGTCGCACTACTTTAGAAATTTGAAAAGCCACATGTTCTGTAAAAGTGCACAGAATATCTTCTATTTTGAGTTGATAACTATCTATTAGCGGAATGACAACCTCAACAATCCATTCGTATCCCAATGATTTAGGATGAGGCAACCGGTAATATTCCAATCCGTTCAACGCATCAAATAACGGTTGGTACACCTCACCCAATGCTGCCAATTTCCCTTTGTCATCATATTCCAATCCTACTTTTCTAACATAATGGTTCAACACAATATTTACCGGGCAAATATCAAAAGCTATGCGCTTGCCATTGTTACGAAACGATACATTTACAAAACCTCCTAAATTCAAACAATATGCATACTCCCCAAATAATAATTCATCCCCAATCGGAACCAAGGGCGCCCCTTGTCCGCCTAAAGCCACATCTTGCGTTCTAAAATCATATACCACTTTTTGTTGCGTAGTATTGGCCATGACTTGCCCGTTGCCAATTTGCAAGGTATATCCCTCTTCGGGTTTATGAAAAATGGTATGGCCGTGAGACGCGATGAAATCAACCTTGCCAATTCCATTTTCACTAATAAACCTATTGATAAGTTTCGCTAAATACGCACCATATTCTATATCCAATTTCTCTAAAGAAACCGTATCAGCCGTAAATGCATTTTTCAATTTCGATTTCCAACCCTCTTCATATTTAAAGGTGGTTGCTTTTAGGATGTCAAAACGGTATGAATCAGTATATTCAAACTTTACATAACAAATATCAACACCGTCTAAAGAGGTGCCACTCATGATACCAATGACATATTTTGGAATGTTATTCATCTGTTTATATTTTATTTATTTTTAATTGTCAGATGGAATTCGCCAAGAATCATTTTGGTAGGTATCAACTTAATTGTCATGGCTCATTTCATAATTTCGTAAAAATACGGCAAGATTTTTACAAATTCCGTATCTTTGGGGCTATTATTTATACAGCTCTAATTAGATTATAGTATTATGGATTTTAGCCTTACAGAAGAACATATAATGATTCGCGATGCCGCTCGCGATTTTGCACAACAAGAACTATTGCCGGGAGTGATAGAACGCGATGAAAAACAACAATTTCCACACGAACAAATTAAAAAAATGGGGGAATTGGGTTTTCTCGGAATGATGACCGACCCGAAATACGGCGGCGGCGGTATGGATACCATCTCGTATGTATTGGCTATGGAAGAAATTTCTAAAATAGACGCTTCTGCTTCAGTAGTAATGTCAGTTAACAATTCGTTGGTATGCTGGGGGCTCGAAAAATACGGAACCGAAGAACAAAAACAAAAATACCTAACTAGGTTGGCAACAGGAGAAATTATCGGGGCTTTTTGTTTAAGCGAACCCGAAGCCGGTAGTGATGCTACTTCACAAAAAACAACAGCTATTGATAAAGGCGATTATTATCTTTTGAACGGAACCAAAAACTGGATTACCAATGGTGGTAATGCAAGTGTATATTTGGTAATGGCACAGACGCACCCCGAAAAAGGGCATCATGGCATCAATGCATTAATTGTAGAAAAAGGCATGGAAGGTTTTGTTGTTGGCCCCAAAGAAAATAAATTGGGTATCCGCGGCTCAGATACACACTCCTTGTTATTTACCGATGTAAAAGTACCCAAAGAAAATAGAATTGGCGATGATGGTTTTGGATTCAAATTCGCTATGAAAACTTTAGCCGGCGGCCGTATTGGCATTGCATCACAAGCCTTAGGAATTGCCTCCGGGGCATACGAATTGGCCTTACAATATTCAAAAGAACGAAAAGCCTTCGGAAAAGAGATTAGCAGGCATCAGGCCATCGCGTTTAAATTAGCAGATATGGCAACCGAAATAGAAGCCGCCAGATTTTTATGCCTCAAAGCGGCCTGGGATAAAGACCAACACAATAGCTACGATACATCCAGTGCCATGGCAAAACTATATGCCGCCGAAATGGCCATGCGTGTTACCGTAGAAGCCGTTCAAATACATGGTGGCTATGGCTTTGTAAAAGAATACCATGTAGAACGCCTGATGCGTGACGCAAAAATTACACAGATTTACGAAGGTACTTCAGAAATACAGAAAATTGTGATTTCTAGGAGTGTGTTGCGTGATTAATAATAAAACTTTTTGAGCTTTTTTAACCCTTCCAGCGTTTGAAATGCTGGAAGGGTTAGAATACGTTTTAAACCAACCACCATGAAAAAAACACTACTCCTTTTCCTATTTTTTTCCGCTACCCTTTTTGCATCCAATATTGATACCTTAAAAGTATTCAGCAAGTCTATGCAAAAAAATATCCCGAATATTGTCATTACCCCACATACGTATCAAAAAGGAGAAAAATTTCCGGTACTCTATCTTTTACATGGCGCCTATGGCAACTATACCAATTGGATTAGCAAAGTACCGGAATTACAACAGTATGCCGATAGGTACCAAATGATGATTGTTTGTCCTGACGGCAACCCATTCAGTTGGTATTTTGACAGTCCTGTTGATAGCACCTTTAGGTA
>DRQI01000343.1 GCA_011330545.1 Flavobacteriia bacterium | reverse complement strand
CCAATCGGCACTAGTCATATCAGCAACTTTAGTATTATAAACCATATTTCTAGCCTTCAACGTATTAATATTTTCTTGTAAGCCTACTATATCAACATTGGTACCGGTAATTTCTATTTGGGCATTGGCAAATATAGTATTAAATTCCCCTGTATTTGCCACACCACCTAACAACGTTTCTAAGTCACCTAAAAGCCTGTTTGACTCAGCAATAATGGCATCATTTTCAACAAAATTATTGTTTACTTCTCCGGGGGTATTGACAATTACGCCCACTTCATACATAGAACCGATTCTATGGTAGGCATAGGCTTTCCACCACAAAGCCCAAGCTTTAAAAGCATCTTGCTGGCTAGCGGTGGCACCTTGTACATTTTCAATATTTTCTAAAATAATATTACATTGCCCGATAATACCGTACATGTCAACCCATTCATATTGGGTCATATTATCGCTACCTGCAGCCCTGGTGTTTCTAACGGCTATTTCTCCGGGTTGTGGCCCTCCTGAAGGAGGTGTAACAACGGTGCCATCATCTAATACTATAGACTCGGTTTGGTTGACCCACCTACCACCAAAATTACCCCATGGCATGGTTAACACGTCTCCCATAGTTTCGTGAAACCCGTACGTAAACCAGAAAAATACACCATTATTGACAGGGTCTACCGTATGGTTGTAAACGCCTTTCGCAAAGGATTCCATTCCTGAAACCGTACTTACTGTTCCATCAAGTGTTGGATCATTATCATTGACCGGGTCAATATTCGTATCTAGAATATTATCTTGACAAGATGTAATTGCCAATATAATAAGTAAGAAAAGTGATAAAAATTTTATTTTATTCATCATATTTATTTTTTTTAATTAAAAAGTGATATTCAAACTAAAGTTATAACTCTTAGTATTTGGATGTGTAAATTCATCAAAACCTTTTTGGAACGTATTGCCAAATGTTCTTGCCGCTTCAGGGTCTAAACCGGTATAATCTGTAATGGTAATTAAATTTCTACCGGAAATCTTTAAGTTGATAGATTCTAAAAAGTCTAGTTTCATCACTTCATTCAGCTTAAAATTCAAACTGATATCCCTAAATCTTAAAAAGGAAGCATCTTCAACAAAGTGATTTAAGGGCACATTGGTATTATATAACGAGGTATAATAAGCAACAAAGGCTCCTGTTTGTGGAGTACCTGTTGGGTCTTCAATGGTAACGGGTACAGCAGTATCTGCATGGATACTATTATTATATAACCACTGTTTTGACCTATTGTAAACGTCAAGCCCTTCAAACCAATCTATTTGCACAGATAAGCTCACAAAGTTATTAAAGGTAAAATCGTTGATAAAGGTCATTACAAAATCTGGCTGTGCACTGCCCACCACCCTTTTGTCTGGGGTAATTACTACTTTACCGGTATTTTTATTTACCACATAACCACTACTGGCGATGGTAAAATCACTTTCATCGGCTGCTGCAATGATACGATTGCCTTGTAAGTCGGTTTGGTCTAAACTTGTCAGCACTTCAAATGTTGAGAAAGTACCTATTTCTTGGCCTTCTTCTAATACAAAGAAATTGCTGACTACTAGGGGCTGGCCACTGTTAATTTTATCTAAAATGGCTTTAGAACTAGAAAAACGCAACCCAAAATCCCAACTAAATTTATCAGATTTAAACATTTTTGAATCTAACGTAAATTCAACACCATCACTGGTAATAGCATAGGCATTGTCAAATAATTGTGCTGATCCGGTACTAGGGGGTGTTTCAGAAAAGAAAATAACATCGGTAGTTTCTCTATCAAAATAATTAAATGACCCGTTGAGCCTAGAAAACCAACTTCCGGTACTGGGTGTAATGGTATAATCAACACCCACTTCTATTTCTTTTGACCGTTCTACTTTTAGGTCTTGGTTTCCTAATGGTGTTGGAAATGCCACAGGCACTTCACTTCCGGCAGTAAGGCCGCTTAATGTTAAAAGGTTTTGTCCGAAAGGCGGTTGAATACCCGCTTCTCCATAAGCTCCTCTCAGTTTAAAGGTCTTTACCAAATCATTTTTCCATAAATCGGCAATATTAAAATAGGCATCGGCTCTGGGGAATGTAAAAGACTGCCCGTTACCAAACCTATTTGAAAAATCGGTTCTAAAGCCTCCTGAAAATCCAAATAAAGAACCGTAGTCAAACTTTTGATTGACTAAAAAACCATAGGTTCTAAAGGGTGATTCAAAGAAACCATTAAATGTTTTGGTACTTGATTGATTGATATTAAAATCACCAAACCCTCCGAACGGATTGTCGGTGCCGCTAATACTACTTCTTTTAAAATTTCGATCTCTCCAGTCGAAATTAACTGTAGTAGTAGAAACAAACGGTGTATTCCATCCGAATTTTTCTTTAAAATCGAGTGTTAAGTTTGCAGAAGCTAACAGGTTTTGAAAATATTCTTGTGTTTGAAACAAGTTTATCCGCCCTGTTATATTACTTCCTATTGAACTGGCTTGTTGATGGTCACTCTGATTTTCTTGGAAAAATGTAAAATCTTGAGTATAGGTATCATAACCATATTTTACGTTAAACGATAAAATATCAATAGGGTTATAGGTTAAATTAACATTGGCAATATACCTGGTTATTTCATCTTGCCTGGTTTGTATATCTCTAAAGAAAAATGGATTTGTCGAATTGGGGTCTGTTAAATCGGGTTGTACTACCAAATCGCCATCGCTATTTCTAACATTTAAATTAACATGTGGTAAATTTTGAAACACATTGTTAATTAAGTTATTTGAGTTGGCATTATCTGTATTGGTTCCTGTATCGTTGATACTATTGATGACATCAAAACGCGTACTGACTTTAATTTTTTCTGAGATGTTAAAGCCCAAATTAATCCTTGCGTCATATTTTACGTATTTTCCTTCTACTAACACACTTTCTTGTTCGGTACGGTTACCGGAAACTAAATAGTTGATATTTTCAGACCCTCCGGATACGGTAACTCCGTATGTTTGATTTAGTGCATCTTTAAAAAGTACATCGGTGGCATCAAAAAGCGGCTCGGCATAGGGAATATTATTAATACCGTCTACTCCTAATTGGGTGCCATTTACATCAATGGAAGCAATAGATACCGGTAGGTATTGTGATTCGCCGTTTAACTGAGTAACCGGTGTGCCATTCAAATCAACAAGAAAGCCTTGTGCATTGGTATTGTAATGGTGAAACCTGGCTTTTCGCATGGCATCATCTGCAATGACTTGTGAAATGCCAATGTTAGAGCGAATCATAATTTTTGCTTTTCCTATTTTACCTTTTTTTGTAATGATATTGATTACTCCGTTTGCACCTTGGGCGCCATAAATAGTTCCTGCTGCGGCTCCTGAAATTGTTTCTACTCTTTCAATGGTGCTAAAATCGATATCTGATAACCGGGAACTTCTGTTAGAATTTCCTCCAATACTCGAACTTCCGGTCAACACTTCTACTCCGTCAATCAATATCATAGGCTGAGAACCATTAATACTATTGATAGCTCTTAACACAATATTTTGTTGTTGGCCCGGTTGCCCTGAAACCGATTGTATTACGGTACCGGCAATTTTACCCTGAAGGGCTTGGTCTATAGATTGGGCTCCGGCTACTTGTAAGTCTTCTGATTTTACTGAATTTACTGCAACCCCTACTTTTTTTCTTGAGGTACCGCTGGCAACTCCTGTTACAATTACTTCTTCTAAGATATTATCTGCTTGTAATACCACATTGATGGTATTAGAAACACCCACCGCAATTTCTTGAGCCTTCATTCCTACAAAACTAAATTTTAATATATCTCCGGTATTTGCTTTTATAGCATATTTTCCGTCAAAATCTGTTTCTGTTCCTGTAGTTGTACCTTTTATGATGATACTAACTCCCGGCAAAGGCCCCGTTTCATCTGAGACAACACCCGTAATTGTTCTTTCTTGAGCATGTAATAGCAAGCTGCTAAACAACACAAAAAAGAAACATAAATTGTAAAATTTACATTTCATATATTAGAATATTTAAATTAGTTATGCGGCTAAGATATTATGGTATAAGATTAGCATATATGATATTGAAGTGTATGCACCATTATTTGAAGTAAGTGGGCACAATTTTGATTTAATACAATTTATCATGATTTTGTATTGATGAGCCATTAATAAACATATCCTTACCATAGGTACTTAGAAGATTGTAAGCAAAAAATAATTATTCACAAGAAAAGTCAAGCATTTCTAAGTCATTGTAAACAGCTGATAAATATTAGCTTTACAATATTTTATTACTCGTGTATAGGTATAACCTCGAAACTTCGAGACAGGCTGTATTAATGATTTGGTTACTATTTCGATAGGGATAATGCATTTTTACTGCAAATTAGGTACTCATTTGATAATCAGCAATATTAATGATATATTCAGGTTTTATATATCTCGATAAGAAGGCTAACCAATAAAGTTCTTCGATAACAAACGGGTTGCGAGGAATTTGCTAGAACAATACATTTTTACTCAATGAAGTAAAATAATTTATTTTTGATTTAAAACAATAGTAAGGTGATTTAAAAAAACAATATTCTGATTTAAATGATTTGCTAAATAGTATCTAAAAAATTTAAAAAACTTAGCTTGCAAACATTTCCCTTATTCTTACCACAATTTGCAAGAATAAAATTGGTGCCAAGTCGGGGTGAGAATTTATACTGGAATCAAAAAATAACTGAAAACTAAAAAGAGATCAACTGGTTAAAAAAAAATATTGACATCATACTTTTTAAGTACTTAACCCTATTTTTTACGGTAACAATGCTACTAAAAATGTGCCAATTGGTATATTTCAAAAGTCAAGGGTTCCTTAAAAATATGACATGGTTCGAGATATTTGCCTATGCTGTTTTTATGAAATGGCTGCTTGTCTTAGTCTTTATGTTATTTATCAATCAAATTGTGAAATGGACATTTCAAAAAAATATAAATTGGATAGTTAGGGTTTTTATTCACCTATTTTTATCTTTTTTCTTGTTCTACTTTGTGTTTTCAATAGAGTCACTCTACAAATATACTTTTGGTAATTTCACAGTCAAACAAGCATTGCACGATATATCCTTCGATTCATTTATGATTGCTTTTGTTGAGATTTTCTTAACCTACTTTGCCTTGGTTGGTATTATTCATGCCTATCATTATATCAAAAAATTAAAAAAAATAGAACAACAAAAATCGCAAATTCAACTTCAACTTGCTCATTCTAATATGAGAATATTTAAAATACAAATGCAACCCGGTTTTATTTTTAATACATTAAAAAGCGTTTCTAAACAAATTGAAATTGACGAGAAAAAATCACAAGACTTAATTGCAGATTTTGGAGATTTATTTCGGACAATTATCAGGTATAAAGACAATGACTTTATTACGTTAAAAAAAGAATTGCAATTACTTGAAAAATTCAATACCATCGTATCAATAAGGTACCCTAACGGGTTTGCTTATACCAAAAGCATAGAAAAAGGACTTGAAAACATCTTGATACCAACTATGCTATTACAACCCATTCAAGAAAATTTATTAAAAAACTTTTCCTTAAAGAAAAATTCAAAGATAACAGTTCAAATAGCTATTTATAAAAAAAATAATTATTTGCACATTGACCTGACAAACAGTGGTGAATTTATACAATTAACTGAAGATGAACTTTTAATAAAAGAAACGCTCACACAAAGCTTACACAACAGGCTACAATCTTTGTACAAGAATAATTATACATATCTCTGTAACCTATTTAATAATAAAATTGTAACCGAAATTAAAATCCCTATTTGATGTTTAAAAAATCATTCAATTTAAGGCTTATTAAGTACTTGGGGATATTCTATGCTATTATAGCCATCGTTCAAGCCCTCAATAGCTCATACTTTAAAATGAAAGGGTATTTTCCAAACTATACTTGGTTAGACATTTGGGTGTATACGGTACTCTCTGATTGGACAACCGTAATGGTTTACATGATATTTGTAAGTTATTTAACAAAGAAAATGCATCAAAAAAAACTGAATATAAATCTTATCTTTATCATTCATTTTTTTCTTTCTTTATTGCTGAATTTGGTTTTGATGACATCTGTTTTGTTTAAAAATTTTTTAGTCTCAGGCGATATTGAAAAAATTACCAAAACTATTTCGGTTAACTACTTTTTATCTTATATCGATATCACTTTTTTAACTTATTTTTCAATGCTCAGTATTATCTATGGGTACTACTACATTAAAAAAATAAAAACCAGTGAAAATCAAAAGACAAAACTTCAAACGCAACTCGTTTCTATAAAAATGAATATGCTAAAAGCACAATTACACCCTCACTTTGTATTTAACACCCTCAATAGTATCTCTTCTTTAATTACTGTTGATAAAGAAAAATCGCAAGTGTTAATCACAAATTTTATCGATTTATTTAAAGGAATTCTAAAAACAAAAGAAGAGTTGTTAATTCCTGTACAAAGAGAATTAAACCTTTTAGACAAATATATAAGTATAATTATTGAACGGTTTTCAGATCATCTTACCATTCAAAAGAATATCGATGTAAATACTTTAGAGGTCTTAATTCCGAATATGCTTTTGCAACCTTTATTAGAAAATGCCATAAAACACGGATATTCTTATGAAAATACAAAGCTAATAATAAAGTTATCCATTTATAAAAATGCTGATTACCTAATTATTTTAATTGAAAACAATGGCCAATTGTTAAAAAATGAATTTTATCAATTACTCAAAAAAGGCATTGGTTTAAAAAACACACAAGAAAGGCTCCATAATTTATTTGGTGGTAATTTTGAATTTATTGTCAAAAACAACAACGATAACTCTGGCGTTATAACCTTTATAAAAATACCATACCAAACCCTAAAAAAATCTTGAATTATCAAAACCCTCAATCTTATGAAAATAACTTCTTTACTGATAGACGATGAAATTTTAGCCAGAAAAAGGTTGCACAATTTGCTTAACGAAGTTCCTGAAATTACTATTTTAGGTGAATGTTCTAGTGGCAAAGAAGCAATACAGATGATTACGCAGTTACAACCACAACTTATTTTTTTAGACATACAAATGAAAGATATGACGGGGTTTGACGTGCTAAATGCCCTAAAGATTAAGGCAAAACCACTGGTGATTTTTGTGACGGCCTATGATAAATATGCCATCAAAGGGTTTGACTACTTTGCCTTTGATTATTTATTAAAACCTTTTAGGGATGAGCGGTTTTTTAAATCGCTTAGAAAAGCATGCGATCATTTAAAAAATAATAAAACAACCGAACTGGAAACCAAACTTGACGGATTGCTAAACTATATGCAAAACCCTGAGACACAAAAACAAGATACAGGCATTCAAAAGCTGCCCATTAAACTGGGAAATAAAGTACATTTTATCAATACCAAGTATATTAAATACATAGAAGCATCAGGGTATTATGCTGAAATTCATACAGATGAAAAACAATATTTACTAAGAGAACCCCTTTCAAATTTAATTGTAAAACTCAACAAAATTGAATTTGCCAGAATACATAGGTCAACCATCATCAACCTAGAATATTTACAAGAATTGGTACATTCTAATTACAATGAATTGGATGTAAAAATGAAAGATGGCAAACTATTCAGAATTAGCAAAAGCTATAAAAAAGAGTTGTTTACTAAACTAGGGCTCTAATAACATATATTTGAACTCTTTTTAAAAATTTATGTGTCTCTTAAAAAATGCCTAATTCAAGTACAACAAGATAGCCGCTTTTTTTGTACCCGTTTCCATACTCTAAATTTATTGGTAAAGAAACCGCATGAGCCAATAGAAATAAATAACCCTATTTTAAATCAACATGCATTAAAAAAGCCATCAAAAAATTAGCTTTCTGATGGCTTTTAATTAGTTAATTAAAGAAATATCTTATCCCTAATTGCATTTGCCATCTTGAACTTTGAATACCTCTATCGTCTAATTGATTTATATCAATTCTTCTATTAGGGTCAAAATTAAATTCAGGGTCTACCCTTCCTCTGCCATTTTCAACATTAACAATGGTTACATCTCTTGTAAAGTAACGCTTGCCCCAATTTTTATTGAGTAAATTTGTAAAATTGAAAATATCGGCAGTAAATTGAAGTGTTTGCTTTTTGCCTAAGGCTTTAATTGTAAAATCTTGAATGAATTTCAAATCAACAACATGACTCCATTTACCTCGATCGCCATTTCTTTCGGTATATTGGCCTCTACGGCTTCTCAGATAATCATTATTTTCAATAAAATTATCTAGTGCAGCCCATTGTTCTGCTGCAGTTATTATAGTACCTCCATTATCTATGTCAATTAAATTAATTTCTGCAGCACTTGCAGGAACATAAAATAATGCATTATCCCTAGAGTCATCACCCAATAATCTCGACCTATCGCTTGAGCCATAAATATATGAGAAGGGTTGGCCTTCAGTAGCATCGTAGAAAAGCCCAATCGTGGTTTTAGCATTATCGTTCCATTTAAATTCAAAGCTGGTATTTGCTAAAACTCTTCCTCCTTGTGAAAAATCCGATCTGGTTACGGGTAATTTAGAATTTTTACCGTTTACGGTTTGCTGATTTCTCCATTGTGAACTGTTTTGTGAAGAGCCTGCATCAAAAATAGCATCTGCATCTCCATAAGAATAGGTAGCTGAAGAATAAATCTTGAATTTATCAGTAGCGGTAAAATTCTTGCGCAATGTGAAAGATGTATTCCAAGACGTACCTTTTGTAGTATTATAAGCCAATGTTATTCTTTGGTAGGTTCGATCTATAGAACGAGAGGAGTAAACGGGCCTGTTATCTGCACCTATTAAACTTCCTATTGGCCCTTTTATATTTAAGCCTTCATAATAAATAGCACTTAAATTATCATTATATATGATGTCAGCAGAGGCGGTAATTCCCCAAGGTAGTTTTTGGTCTATGGCAAGATTGTATTTAACAACTTGCGGCAGTCTAAAACTCGGTGCAAATAAATCGACATTTCCGCCAAATTCACCTGAACCGGGCACCGCTGTAACCGGTTGATTATCTGTATCCGGATTAAATACTGCGCTATTTCTAATCACAGCAAAACCTCCGGTTAAGCCATTGTTGTTATATGTGCCTCCCGGCCATACAAAAGGCAGTCGAGAAGTAAAAATACCAAGGCCTCCTCGTATTTGTGTTTTGCTTTCTCCTTTTACATTCCAATTAAACCCAACTCTAGGTGAAAGATTCACTTTGGTGGATACTTTTTTGCCCACTCTTGCCCCTCTTAAATCTTTTCCTTCAGCTTCTAATAAAGGGATTGTTCTATTATTAAAGTCATCATTAACTGCTCCGTCTTCCCAAACAGGCATATCAAAACGAACACCGACAGACAACTTAAAATTATCTGAAATTTGAGCCTCATCTTGAAAATATATACCATATTGCTGTGTTTTGAACTCTGCTGCACCCGAAGACGTATCTCCTGCTCCTGAGCTTATCAACGAGTATCCTCTTTCATACCTAAAGGCCGGGTCGCCATTTATAAACTCGTCAATAGAATTATACATATATCTCCCGAAATTAAAAGGAAAAAATAAGTTTTTTACTTTTGTAAACTCGTTATGTGTACCTATAGTTATAGTGTGGACACCTTTATATATTTGAAAATTATCAGTGATTGTAAAGATATCTGTATCTAACAAGTTAGCTGTCGAAAAAGGCTCTGCTCCTAATAAAATTCCTTGAAAGGCAAATGGATTTAAGCCGTCACCGATAAATACTGAAGGAAAAGGGTCTCCGGCCGGGTCTCTATCATCTCTTACTTGCGTATATCCTAACAATAAACTATTAGAAGTCTTATTTCCTTGAAAACTCCATTCTAATGAACTCGAGTTTGTTTTCGACAAAAAGGTTTCAGAACCATTAGAAAAAGCTAACGACCGAGAACTTGAACTTCTGGTTTCTAAATTATCTGATTTAACATAACTGTGTTTTAAAGACAACTTATGCTTGTCACTTATATTCCAATCTAATTTAGCAGTTACTTTATCACTTACAAGGGTTCTTACCGCGTTATCAAAATTACCAATATCATAATTATATGTTGTATTAATAAAGTCTCTTAACCTTCCTAAATCAGCCGCATCAGAATCTCCTGTATAAGAACCTATATTAAATGGTTGTGGAGTTTCTTCATCTTGCCTTTCATAATTCACAAAAAAGAACAATTTATCTTTAACTATCGGGCCTCCAATTCTAACTCCATAAGTTTTAGCCGTAAATTCTCCCAGTTTAGTTCTTGAGTTGCCAAATGCCAAGTCAGGAGGTGTTTTACCTGCTAAACTTTCATTTCTAAGAAAATAATACACAGACCCTTCAAAATTGTTGGTTCCTGATCTAGTAATTGCGCTAATAGCACCTCCCGTAAACCCGGATATTTTAACATCAAATGGAGCAATATTCACTTGAAAAGATTCGATAGCATCTATCGAAAACGGACTCACACCGGTTTGGCCGCCATTAGTACCCGAACCCGCTAAGCCAAATACATCATTATTTACAGCACCATCTATATAGATTGAATTAAAACGATTATTTTGGCCACTAATCGATATTGAAAAACCGTCATTACCTTCAGAAATTTGAGTTTGAGGTGTTAGTCTGACAAAATCGGCAATTGATCTGGAAGCCGAAGCAATAGTAGCTATTTCTCTTTGACTAATTGTTGTTTCGGTACCGGTTTTGTTTCCGTTAAAAACACCTCCGCTTTGTGCTTTGATTACCACTTCTTCAAGGGTATTAGAGGTTTCAACCATGTTGGCATTTATTCTAAATGTTTGCCCTAGTTGAAGTGTAACATTTTCTCTAATAAAATCGTTAAACCCTACATAGGAAATAGTAATTTTATACGGCCCGCCAACTCTCATATTGGAGATTCTAAACAACCCGTCAAAATCTGTTGCTGATCCATATCTTGTTCCTGAAGGAATATGAACCACAACAATGTTTGCTCCCGGTAACGGATTGCCATTATTATCGAGAACTTTACCATTAAGCGAAGAAGTTGTAACCCCTTGCCCATACATGGCTGATGTCATAACAAAGCACATCAATACCATTAATAAATTTATATTTTTTTTCATTTGTAAAATTTGAATTAGTGTTTCTTTCAAAAGCCAAAATTAGTATTTTAAACCTTTAAAAAAGGCCTACTTTCAACGAATGATGTGAGTGCCTCAAAAAATGATGTGAAAAAGTATAATTAAGATGTAAACGATTGATATTCAGTTATTATATAAATTGAAAATATGCTAAATTGTAAGCGAAAAAAAGGTAGTTGAAGAATCGAATATCAAATTATAACATCATCGAGAAAATGAAAATACACAGCTAAGAAATTTCTATCATCCAGAATAACAAATCTATGATTTGCGTGTTGAAAACAAGAAAATTTCAAAAGTGAAATTTACTTTCCGATTCAGAATTCTTTCAGTCTTGAGAATTCAGAATACTTAAAAAAACCTTTCTGTTTTAAACACTAATGACATCAAGAGAATAGGCAAAAAAAATAGCCAAAGTAAACTCTGGCTATTATAAAATAATTCAAATAATCATACAATGAAAAGGTATTACGAAGGACCTAAAGCTTTGTATTGATTACAACAGCAAAACAATGAAAACATATAAAGCTGAGTTGGCAAAAAGATTTAAAGCAGGTACTTTTTGATGTGAAATTGCAACTTATCAAAAGTATTCTAAAAAGGTTGGTTATTTTTCTAACACCTTAGTCAAAAAATCATCCAATTCTAACATTTGCCGATAGCCTTTCTTTTTACCCAATTGCCCTAAAAAATACAGTATTACCCAAAATATGGGCAAAGCAATACTCATAGTCAAGGCAAACGAATAATCTCGTTTTAAATTCCACCGCGTATAGGCTATCACTAAAAAAACCATAAACGCAACGGCTACAGCAAAATGAATAAACATAAATAATGTCCATACTTGGGGTTTGGGGCCAAACAACCCTTTCACAATCGTTTTATTTTCTTCATTTTTTTCAACCTCTATATGCAATTGTGGCGACCAAAAATGGTCTTCTTCTTTCGGCACATCAATAACAATATGATGATCGATAATTTTACTGCAATACGCGCAGGTACCCGTGGCAAACTCATCCTTAAACTTATCGATTATTACATCAGGACTTTCTTGCCGCTCCATCTTAAAACGAGGCTTTAATAGAACCCTATTTATTTTATTATCATGTATCGGCTTATTCATTCTAATTGGTTTAAAGCCTAAATATACCATTTTTAATAAAACCCCGAAAAATACAAATGGTAAAATACAAATCCCAAATAACGAATCCCACATCTCATATCTCATATCTCAAATAACAAACTTAGAACACGAAACTCAAAACCTAAAACATTAAACTAATAACAGTATCTTTGCAGCCGGAATCCCGCCTTGGCGGAATGACAATTTTAATGATTTCTAGAGTTTCACTCAAGAAGTAATTTTTTTTTAATCATGGGAAACATAGTTGCCATAGTAGGAAGGCCTAATGTAGGAAAGTCTACTTTTTTTAATCGTTTAATCCAACGGCGCGAAGCCATTGTAGATGCTGTGAGTGGGGTTACGCGAGACAGGCATTACGGCAAATGCGAATGGAACGGAAAAGAATTTACCCTAATAGATACCGGTGGGTATGTGGTAGGCTCTGATGATATTTTTGAAGCCGAAATAGACAAACAAGTTGAATTGGCCATTGATGAAGCCGATGCCATCATTTTTATGGTAGATGTAGAATCCGGAGTTACCGGCTTGGATGAAGAAGTAGCAAAATTACTGCGCAAAGTAAAAAAACCCGTTTTACTAGCCGTCAACAAAGTAGATAATAGCAAACGAAATGCCGATGCCGTAGAATTTTATTCGTTAGGCTTAGGCGAATATTATACCATTGCCAGCATTAACGGTAGCGGTACCGGAGAATTATTAGACGCTCTTATAGATGCCCTGCCCGAAAAAGAAGAGGAAAGTGAAGATACGTTGCCCCGATTTGCCGTAGTAGGAAGGCCCAATGCCGGAAAATCATCATTTATCAATGCCCTTATCGGTGAAGAGAGGTATATCGTTACCGATATAGCAGGCACCACACGCGATGCCATTGATACCAAATACAATCGTTTCGGATTTGAATTCAACTTGGTCGATACTGCAGGAATACGCCGCAAAAGCAAAGTAAAAGAAGACCTTGAATTCTATTCGGTGATGCGCTCGGTCAGAGCTATAGAACATTGCGATGTGGCTATTCTGGTATTAGATGCCACACGCGGCTTCGAAGGACAAGACCAAAATATTTTTTGGTTGGCGGTAAAAAATAAAAAGGGGATTGTCATATTGGTCAATAAATGGGATTTAGTTGCCAAAGACACCCAAAGCACTAAACAGTTTGAATTAAAGATTAGAAAAGAACTAGAGCCTTTTACCGATGTGCCTATTATCTTTATTTCGGCAATAACCAAACAGCGTATTTTTAAAGCCATTGAAACGGCCGTAGAAGTATATCAAAACAGAAAAAACAGAATCTCTACCAGTAAATTGAACGATACTATGCTAGCGATTATCAAACAAAATTCACCGCCCGCCTATAAAGGAAAATATGTTAAAATTAAATTCTGCACGCAATTGCCCACTCCAACGCCACAGTTTGCCTTTTTCTGTAATTTACCGCAATATGTAAAAGACCCTTACAAACGGTTTATAGAAAATAAAATGAGGGAATTGTTTAATTTTCACGGAGTACCTATTGTGATTTATTTTAGGAAGAAGTAAGACGCGTATCTCACGAATTATCGCAAAATGAAAAGATTATGAGTTTATCATTACCAATCATCTTTAATATTACCAATTAAGTAGTTATATATTGATAGCGCTATTTTATTTTTATTATTAACTAGACCTTTATTTAATTTTATTTTAAATTCATCTAGCTTGTATCTCTTTTTATACTTTTCTGATTTACCGAATCCAATTGTTAAAAGGTAATTTACAGGAGTATTATTATAAATCAAATTCTCGAGCTTATAATTTAATTTATATTTATTTTCCTTAAAGTTTATTTCAATTGTATATTTTGCTCCGTAAAAATAAGTACCCTTTAATTGCCCTTTTTCAATAGTCCAATTAGCTATATCATCAGATATCCCTGTAAACCTAATCATATTGTCTTTTATGCTAGCCTTAATCACATCTTTAGGTGAAGTATAATTTTTTTGTATCCACTCATTCATTCTTTGATACAATACTACTTTACTAATAGTATCAACGGATACAACTATCTCATCATTTACTGGGTTATCCGTTTTAAAAGTTTGAGAAAAAGAAATCGTTGTTATTATTAACAATAATAAAGTAATTCTTCTCATAGTACCTGTTTTTAGTTAAAATATTTTTCTTTTTCTTTTAAAATTTACAAATACATCCTTAAAGTCTTCCTTTTGGGAAGGGTTTAGAATGGGATTACCAACCTCCTCCAGCACCGCCGCCACCGAAACCGCCGCCGCCGCCAAAGCCGCCGAAACCACCACCACTAAAACCTCCACCTCCCGAGCTTCCGCCGAAACCGCCACTACTAAAACCACCACGGCCGGCATTACTTAAAATAATAGCATCTAATAACGAGCCCATACCATTACGCCTTCTACCGCCTCTACCTCCACGTCCTTTATTTCTATTCGATAAAATAATAACTAAAATAATGATAAATAGAATAATAAATACTATTGGGATACCACTATCTCCCCCTCTTCTCTGAGGTACTCCTTTATATTCGCCACTCATTATCTGCATAATGGCAGAAGTTGCCCTATCCAATCCCCCATAAAAATTGCCTTTTCTAAACTCAGGGGTGATAATTTTCTCTACAATTCTTTTTGACAAAGCATCCGTTAATAAATGTTCAACACCATAACCGGTAGCTATCCATATTTTTCTATCGTCTTTAGCTACTAAAATAACCACTCCATTTTGTTTTCCTTTTTTTCCAATTTCCCACTTATGTCCTAATTCCGTAGCATACATTGCTATATTTTCTCCATAAGTACTTCGTTGAATCATCACAAAAATTTCAGTAGATGTTGTATCTGCATAAACTTTGAGTTTGTTATAAAGTAATTGTTTTTCATTACTAGATAGTGTATTAGTACTATCAATTACCGGGGGAATAAAATCTGGTTTTTTAGGAATCTCTACTTGTGAAAAACTACTAAAAGTAACTAGTAAAGTAACAATTATAGTAAGTGAAAATCGAAAATATGTAGTGTGTTTTTTTAACATTTAGTCAATTGTAGTACTATCAAATTTTGGTAACCGCAAGATACTAAAAAAAGTACTTGCAATCTATAAGTGTTCTTACGCATAAATGTGTTACGCTAAATGTTAAAAAAGTTGGAGTTTCGTAAAAATCAAATTACTTTAGAGGCTCTTTAACCAATTCGAATAAAATGAACAAATTCTCTTTCCTTGTATTTTTTATAACTTCTGTTTTAACAGCCCAACAACTCGACATTACAAAATTAAAAGGCCTAAAACCGCGGGCTATCGGCCCTGCCGGCATGAGTGGTAGAATCACATGCATAGATGTTGTTACCAACAATCCTGATATTATCTATGTAGGCGCTGCCTCAGGAGGTATCTGGAAATCTGAAAGCGGTGGTATTGACTGGAAACCTATTTTTGAAAAAGAAGCCGTTGCCTCTATTGGCGCCTTGGCTATCCAACAAAGCAATCCTGACGTTATATGGGCAGGTACCGGTGAAGGAAACCCCAGAAATAGTTTAAATGGCGGTTATGGCATCTATAAAAGTTTAGATGCCGGTGCTACATGGCAATTAATGGGCTTAGAAAAAACTAGAAATATCCATAGAATCATTATCGATAAAGACAACCCGAATACCGTTTACGTAGCTGCCATTGGCTCGCCTTGGGGCGAACATCCGGAACGCGGCATTTTTAAAACTACCGATGGCGGAAAAACATGGCAAAAAATTCTATTTGTCAATAACAAAACCGGAGCCGCCGATTTGGTAGTAGACCCTACCAACCCCAATAAATTAATAGCGGCCATGTGGCAACATCGTCGCAAGCCATGGACATTTACCTCCGGTGGAAAAGGCTCGGGACTTTACATTACCTATGACGGCGGCGAGCATTGGAAAAAATTAACTGATAAGGATGGTTTACCCAAAGGAGAACTAGGGCGAATTGGCATTGCTATTGCTCCAAGCAATCCAAAAATTGTGTATGCTTTAATTGAAGCTAAGAAAAATGCACTCTATAAGTCAAATGATGGTGGTATAAAATGGAGAAAAATTAATGATAGGTCTAGTGGAAGTGGGTTAGATGGAAATAATGGTTTTAGTGGAATTGGCAACCGTCCATTTTATTATTCAGATATTTTTGTAGATACCAAAAATGAAAACAGGTTGTACAGTGTATTTACCTATGTGAATGTAAGTGAAGACGGCGGAAAAACCTTCAAACAATTGATGCCTGCCTATAATACCAATGTAGGAGTACACCCTGACCACCACGCTTGGTGGATACATCCCGATAACCCTAACTTTATGATAGATGGCAATGATGGCGGACTCAACATTACCCGCGATAAAGGCAAAACATGGCGATTTGTAGAAAACCTTCCTGTTGGGCAGTTCTATCATATTAATTATGATATGGAATATCCTTATAACCTCTATGGCGGTATGCAAGATAATGGCTCATGGGTAGGGCCGGCATACGCACTAAAAGCACAAGGCATACGCAATTCATACTGGCAAGAAATTATGTTTGGCGATGGTTTTGATGTAATTCCCGACCCTAAAAATTCACGTTACGGCTATGGCATGTCGCAACAAGGTTTTGTGGGCAGGTATGACCGTAAAACGGGATATGCCAAACTCATCCGCCCAACCCATCCCAATCCGGATGTGAAATTGCGTTTTAACTGGAATGCCGCCATTGCCATGGATCCGTTTGACAGTGAAACTCTGTATTTCGGAAGCCAATTTGTACATAAATCTACCAATAAAGGCCATGAATGGGAAATCATCTCACCTGATTTAACCACCAACGACCCCGAAAAGCAAAAACAATACGAAAGTGGTGGTATAACAATGGATGCTACCGGTGCCGAAAATCATACTACTATTTTAGTAATAACCCCCACCAAACTAGAAAAAGGGTTACTTTGGGTAGGTACCGATGACGGACAAATTCAACTTACCAGAAATGGCGGCAAATCATGGACAAACATTACACCAAAAAATAAAAGTTTCCCGAAAGGAAGCTGGATAGCACAAATAAAAGCCTCGCCTTTTTCTGCCGGCGAAGCCTATGCCGTAGTGAATAACTATCGGAATTTTGACTTTAAACCCTACTTGTTCAGAACCCGAAATTATGGAAAAACATGGGAGAGTTTGTTAGATGGCAAGCCCGAAACTTTTGGTTATTCATTGTCATTGATACAAGACCCCGTTCAGAAAAAATTACTTTTCTTAGGTACTGAAACGGGCTTATACGTAAGTTTAGATGAAGCCAAAACTTGGACTAAATGGACAGAAAACTACCCAACAGTACCAACCATGGACCTTGCCATTCACCCACGCGAACACGATTTAGATATTGCTACTTTCGGAAGAGCCATGTTTGTAATAGATGATATCAGGCCATTGCGAGAATTGGCAACCCATGGCGTACGTGAATTAAATAAAACCATTAAGGTTTTTAAAGCACCAAAAGCCTATATCAATCAAATTCAACAAGCCAATGGCACCCGCTTTGGCGGCAATGCTATTTTTAATGGCGATAACCGCAAGCAAGGTGCCATGATAACCTTTAGTATCCATAAACCCAAATTCGAGAAAACTTCCGATAAGAAAGAAAAAGATTCGATTACGCTGAAAATATATAATTCTAATAATGAGTTAATTAGGACTTTAAAACACAAAGCCCCTAAAGAAAACGGCATCCATAGAACTTATTGGGGTTTAACAGAAAAAGGGGTAAGGGGCCCTTCACGAAAAGTTGCTAAAAAGAATTCTTCTGAGCCTAGGGGAATAACTGTATTGCCGGGAGATTATAAAGTGGCCATTTCCTATAAAAAAGCAACTGATTCTACCACTGTGAGTGTGGCTTATGACCCTAGGGTTGACATGCCGCTTAGCGTATTAAAAAGCAAATACAATTTGTTGAAACAGTTAGAAGGTACCATGGGCTTGGCCGGAAAAGCCATCACTCAATTGAACGTATCTAAAAAGATTGCCCAACAGTACAAAAAGCAATTACAATCAAAAAAAGAAGATTCATATAAAAAAGCTGTTGCTAAAACCGATTCGATAGTAAAATCAATTGATACATTAATAGATGCCATGTTGGGCAAAGAAGACAAACGCCAAGGTATTACCATGAGTAAAGTACCTACAACTATTTCGTATCTTTTTACAGCAAGGCGTTATGTGAATTCATTATTGCAAGCTCCCGGAAAAACAGAGCAGCAATTGGTGAAAAATGCCAATAAAAAAGTAAACGACGTAATTACTAAAATCAATAATTTTTATAAAACCGATTGGCCCGCATATAGAAAAGAAATTGAGGGGTTGAATGTGACATTATTTAAAGATTTTAAGGAATTGAAGTAGTAACCTGTCATCCTATGCTTGCAAAACGGATGTTTTTTTATAATTATTTACATTAGATGATTATAAATAAAAAGGAGGAAGAGCAAGACAATTACTTGGCTTTGCCAACTTTTTCAGACCTGTCAGGTTTTCAAAACCTGACAGGTCTTTTGGTCTGTTTATAATAATCTTGTTGCTCATTGTCCCTTTTAGGGGCAACCAAAAGCCACCTTCTTGGAAGGTGTGATTTTTACTTATTAACCTCTTGAGTAACTATAACCCAAGAGGTTTCTATTTTAATTTCCTCTTAGGAAGGCCTTTCAAAAAATAATTGTAAGACAAGGTGAGCAGCAATACAAAAGTTACGGTAATGACTCCTACAATTACATTGTAATAAGCTTCGATAGAAAGTGAAATACGTATAAAAATAGTAGCGAGTACAAAAGCCGAATACCTAAATATTTTGTAGTAATTTAAAGTATATCGCAAGGCGATTAATACAATTATAATATCACTAAAAATAAGTACCGTATAAAACGAATGGAAAGAATGTAAGTAATTTCCGGTTTGTAAAAGTATCTTAGTATCGTAAAAGCCAACAATGGCAAAAGTTAGCAGAAGTAATAATGCCAAGAGTTTTTTGGCCTGTATAAATTCTTTTTGGTCATCTTCGGTATCGGTCAACCGCGTATGTAACTGTAATTTGGTATTGAAGCCTAAAATAATAAATATGGCCAATGCCCCAAAAGCATACGCAAACATATTGATAACAGAATCGCTCATGGCTGTCCATTCAAAAATTTCGATATGGCTAAATTCTTTAAATCCTGAACGGATAAAGATAAGCGACAAAAGTTCAAATTGCTTACCGACAGATTTTGCCACTGATTTCGGCAACACAAAGATGAGGCTTAACAGCTCGAGGATTAATAAAAGGGTAAAGGTAATGTCAATGGCAAAAAAAGGATTGGCAAAGTAATCGTCTAAACTACCCAGTGTAATTAAATTATTTCGGTCTAAATAACTGATAATTACACTAATAATAAAGATGATAACCAATGCGTAGCTTACCAGCTTGTTGGTAGTTTGGCTTTCCCATAACTGTTTAAATTTGTTATAAATAAATTCAGAAAGATTTAAAAACTTGGTTTTCATCCTTTTATATTTTTGGCTAAATATAATAAGTATTTTAAAACAAAGAAGTTACAATTATTGCACACGGTTTAAATAATTACCCGTTTTGTTATGGAACTCATTTAAAAAGTTAGTAGTTTTACTCAAATTTAAATACATCATGAAAAAAATAATCCTTTTATTCTTAATGATTGCCTCGGTAATTTCTCAGGCCCAAAATCAAAAAATCAAAAAATTAATCGATAGTGAAGAGTCAAAAGTTATTGAATGGCGGCGGTATTTTCACGAAAATCCGGAGTTGTCAAACAGAGAATTCAATACGGCAAAAAAAATTGCAGCACATTTAAAAAGTTTAGGAATGGAAGTGAAAACAGGCGTTGCCCATACGGGTGTTGTCGGTATTTTAAAAGGTGGTAAACCCGGCCCGGTAGTAGCTTTACGTGCTGATATTGATGCTTTGCCGGTAACAGAAAGAACGCCCGTGCCATTCGCATCAAAAGTTACGAGTAGTTATAACGGTATTGAAACCGGAGTGATGCATGCCTGCGGCCATGACACACATATTGCCATTTTGATGGGGACAGCAGAAGTGTTGTCGAAAATTAAAAAAGATATTAAAGGTACGGTGAAGTTTATTTTTCAACCGGCAGAAGAAGGAACGCCTCCCGGCGAGAGTGGCGGGGCAAAGTTAATGGTTGAAGAAGGAGCCTTGAAAAATCCTGATGTTGATGCTATTTTCGGATTACATATCGCTGCCGGTACAGATGTAGGCGTTATTAATTATCGGCCTGCCGGCATTATGGCAGCCTCGCAACGTTTTGTAATTAAAGTAAAGGGTAAGCAAACACATGGTTCTAGGCCTTGGGGTGGTATTGACCCTATTGTAATTTCAGCACAAATCATCAATGGGTTGCAAACCATTATAAGTAGGGATACTGAATTGACAAAAGAAGCCGCCGTGATTACGGTAGGATTGATTCGCGGAGGTGTGCGCAGTAATATCATACCCGAAGAAGTTGAAATGATAGGTACTATTAGAACCTTAGATTACAGTATGCAAAAGAAATTAAATGATGAGATGAAGCGCAGAGTACCTGCTATTGCAAAAGCCTTTGGCGGCGATGCAACCATAGAAATTGACAAAGGGTATCCTATTACCTTTAACGATGTAAAATTAACGGCAGAAATGTTGCCATCCTTACAAAAAGCGGCAGGAAAAGAAAATGTACATTTGATAAATGCCATTACCGGAGCAGAAGATTTTTCGTATTTTCAAAAAGAAGTACCGGGTTTGTATTTTTTTCTTGGCGGAAAACCGCTGGATGTAAAACCCGAAGACGCAGCTTCTCACCATACACCTGATTTTTATATTGATGAAAGCGGAATGAAATTAGGCGTACAAACTTTCGTGAATTTAACACTAGATTATATGGAAAAGCACGCTAAATAAGATTGTGCTTTTTAGCTTTTTGTACGGCTTCCATTTTATTATGGACTTGCAATTTTTTGTAAATATTTTCAATATGTTTACGAACCGTACCCGAAGATATGATTAAATTATCGGCAATGGTATTGTAGTTTAACCCTTTGCTTAACTGTTCTAAAATTTCAGTTTCGCGATTGGTTAAACTCACTTTTTCTTTGTCGTCAATATTTTTAATTTGTTTAGGATTACGCAATAAATTCAATGTTTTTAAAGCGATACTGGGAGTCATCGGCGCGCCGCCATTAACAACTTCTAAAATACATTTGTGAAGATTTTCGGGGCCTATTTCTTTTAACAGATAGCCGTTTGCCCCGGCTTTAATAGCATTAAAAATATTTTCGTCATCATCAAAAACAGTAAGCATAATTACTTTGATGTGCGGATATTTATTTTTTACGATTTCGGTAGCAATAATTCCATCCATTTCAGGCATTTGAATATCCATTAAGATGACATCTATATTGTGATTAGCTTCTAATTTTCCAATTAATTCTGCACCATTTGAAGCTTTATATTTAAAATTTAAATCATCAAAAAATGATAATTTTTCGATAACGGCTTTTGCTAAAAAACTATTATCTTCTGCTATGGCGATTTTTAGATTCATAGTTGTTGTTTTAGTGCTACTTTTCAAAAAGACATTTGCCGTGTTTTCTTAAGCGCTTCTCATCAATAATGCAATGTTATATTTCAAAATTACAGTGACGGGCAATTATTTCCTATACGGCATTTATCGTATTTTTAGTACAGGTAACGGTTATTGTGGTACCCTTTGAAGGATGAGAATCAATACTAAGTGTACCGCCAACTTCATCAATACGTTTTTGCATATTTTCTAATCCGTTGCCAAAGTTGATGGTATTTATATCAAAGCCTTTGCCATTGTCTGAAACGGTAAAAGTAATATTACTTTCACTCTCTTCAATGAGTACATTAATTTTTGAAGCTTTGGCATATTTAATAGCATTGTTTACGGCTTCTTGTATAACACGAAATATATTAATTCCCTTTACGGATGAAAGTATGCTATTAGATTGAATAGTGTTGGTAACATTAAAAGTAATATCGGTTTTGGCATGTTTCGCTTTTTCAATAAAAGAGAGCATCCTATTGTAGAAATCTGCTAGTGAAATTTCATTTTTATTCATTGCCCAAATGGTATCTCTAAGCTGATTGATGGTGTTTGAGGCAAAATCATTAATGGTTGATAGTTTGTTTTTTAAATTTTTATCGGCAGATTTTGTGATAAACTTTAAGTTATCTATCGAAGAAATGATAAAGGTTAATTGTGAGCCGATATTATCGTGTAAATCGCGCGAAATACGAAGCCGTTGCTCTTGGAGTTTGTTTTGAGTTTGTGCTATTGCCAATTGGTCTTTTAATTGTATTTCTACCCCTAATTGTTTCTTTTTTTTATAAAGGCCATAAGCTAGTAAGCCTAAAATTAACAATACTGAACTTAATAAAATGGCAAATAGGTTTTTGTTTTTTATAACCAAGTCACGTTCTGCAATTTCGGCTCTTTGGGTCAATATTTTATTTTCTTTTTCTGATGCTTGATATCGCTCACGAGTTTCAATAATTTGTTTATTTTTTGATTTGTTTAACAGCGAATCTTCAATAGACTTATAAGCAATGAAGTTTTTTAAGGCACTTTTATAATTTTTTTTCTTAACATCCAGCTCATGAAAACGGTAATAGGCTTCAAGTTGATATTTTCTTGTTCCGTATTTAATGGTATTGGCCATGGCACTGTCTAATATTTTTTCAGCTAAAGCATATCGCCCGGTTTCTAAGTATATTTTTCCTAAATTGACTAAAGTTACTCCTTTATGAGACTCGAAACCCGGAATTTCTAATGATTTTAGAGTGTATTCTTCGGCTTTTTTATACATTTTCAGTTTGCTATAACTATTACCGATATTAGAGTATGTTATTCTTGCAAAGCCATAATCTCCTGATAATTCACTTAGTTTTACGGCTTTTTTGTTAAAGTACAAGGCGCTGTCAAAAAGAACTCTGTTAAACCCGTCTTTTTCTGCCAGTTCATCATAAGCAATACCTATTCTTCCATAACATCTTGCCATGGCAGCAGTATCTTTTAGTTTTTTAGCGATTTTTAATGATTTTCTATTCCATTTTATCGAGGTTCTAAACTCATACATTCGGTCATGTATATAACCGATAAATGATAAATCTCTTTGAATTTTAGATTCCAATTTGTTTTTTTGATTGTACTGTAACGATTTTAGGGCATTCTCTAAGGCCTTAGGAAATTCAGAATGTAACGTATATATTTTCGATTTGTGAAAATATAAATCAGCTAAAAATTTATGATTCGTTTCAGTTAAATATTCGGTTGCTAAATCAAAATTTTTTAATGCTTTAAATGAAGATGAAGATAAGTATGATTTTGCTATCAAATAATACGCTTCATTTTTTGCGGGTTCGTCATTACTTTTTGAAACCAGGTCGAGTAATTGTGAAGCATACAACCTTGTCAAAGAGTCATTTTTATTGATATAAGATTGTGATAATTGTTTTAGAGAATCAATTTTTTTATTTTCTGACCTTTTTGATATTGCCTGTGAAAAGAAAAGCAATGGAAAAAAAATAAATAGTAATAACGAAACAATTTTTTTCATAAAGGGGCAAAGCTTTTGACTAAAATACGAAAAAAAACCAATGCTTACTAACTTTGCTATGTGTTGGTTTTTATCTGAAACACAAAAAGTTTCTTTTGTAGTACTATTATTATTTTAACCCAGCTTATGCAATAGACTTCCTATTCCGTTCAGAAATCACTGCAAAATAGGTCGTTTCACTGCGTTTTCAAAATTAAGCGTAGCGGTGCCGCTTAATTTAATAGAACACTCTATTTTATTGCGCTTTCCTAACTCATAATGTAGCTCTTTGCAAATCCGGGTTTAAAATAGACATCGCCTTTTCTTTTACCAGACTCAATTATAACATAGCTGTTCCATTCATTTGAAATCATAATATATTGCCGGTTTTTCAAAGCATACTAATAAAAAAAGAAACTGTACACAAAGTGATGAAGTGCACAGTTTCTTCACTAACTAATTTAGTCGGTTAACTTATAGGCATTGATAGTATTGCCTTTGGCTTTAAAATAAAGAATACCTTCAATATCATCTATTTCATACATGGGTTTTTTATCTTTCAATACAATTTCTTGTACGGTTTTGCCGGAGTCTTTATCAACTTTTACCAAGCCAACATCTGAGCCAATTTTAGTAAGTATAAATGAAGCGTCTTTGGTTGCCTTAGTAGCTTTAAAGCGTTTTGTCAATTCTTTAAATGAAGCATCGGCAATAGCTCCGGTTGCATCTGAAGTTCTTTCGGCATCTCTAACAGATTTATCATAGGATGGAACACCAACGCCTTTTAGCCCTCCTGCACGAGCACTTGCACCAACTGCTATGGCACCGGAAGCAAGCGTTAAGGCTCCTAAAAAAACAGAGGCAACAGCACTTTTACCCGGTGGCCTGTGATAAACATTCCACAAGTCACTTCCGTCAAAATCTAGCATTTGTAAGTTTTGGTCAGATGTTAAAAGAATTCCGTTGTTTCTAACACTTATGCTTGTGGGCACCTCTTTCCCTTCAAATTTAATTGCTTTATTTATAAGATTATAATCCCCAGAATTTCCATTTACTTCATAAACTCCTGCTTTACACGATATTAAAAAACGATCTCTTTCGCTGTCATAGGTTGATGACACCACTTTAGAGCGTTTGTATTTTAGGGCTTTGCCGAAAACAGATTCTCCGGTTTTCATATCTAAAATATCTGTATCGGTCTCAGAAATATAAATTAATCCTTTTGGAACAGTTGCAAGAATTTGAATTCCGGAGCCTGTTTTATGAGGCCTTTTCCAAAGAGGGGTTCCGTCAAAGGCCAATTTATTAATGCCTCCTGTGGCAACGCCAAAAATAATGCCGTCATCTTCAACATAAAAATGACTGATATATCCTTTTGTTTTCGGAGATTTTTTCCACAAATCGGCTCCTGTTTTTTTATCGAGTAAATATACTTTTGAATTGCCAGAGCCTTTTACTTTATTGGCAATTTTACCTAGCATTCCTTTTTTTCCTTGTGAGGCTACAATATTGGTTACTACTGCAAGGCCATGACCTGTAAATTTAATGTTACTTAATTCTCCTTTGAGTTTGTTTCCTTCCGGCCAAAGTAATTTTCCGGAATCGGCATCAACTTTATAAACTACGGTATTAGTACCCTTGGTTCTAAAGGCATAAATTTCTTTGGTATCTTCATTGGCAATAATGCTCGTAGCATTTTTTACAGCTGCTTCCCATTTTTCAGCTCCGGAACTAATAGCGTAGCATGTAATATTTTTAAGGCCAGGTATAATAATGTTATCTCCGATAATTGCCGGTAGCCCTGCCATTACATTTGCTGCTTTGCGTTTAAAAACATTCACTAATTTTCCTGTTTTTAAATCATACATGCCTACTCCCTGGGAGTATTGACCCCAACCTTCTTCTTTATGCGAGCCGTTAACGACAAGAATCATTTCGGGTTCGATAATATATCGACTTGTTACACCACCTTGCCATTTTTCTTTTTTAGAGTCAAATACAATTTTTCCTTTAATCATATCTATTACATTAATGTGTAGCTGATTTAAAAGGCCTTTAGATTTTACGATTAAATAAGGCGTATTTGGTACAAATTCTAAATTTTCTTCTTTGAGCTTTTTTAAATTTTCAAATTTGAATAAAAAGTCATTTGTATTTGGTTTTATTCCAACCAAGGCTTCACCTGTTGATGCTAGCAGTGTGCCAGCGGAGGTTAATTTCATCCATTTTACTTGCCCGTTAAAACTATATTGATAATCTGGTGTTTGTTGAGCATTTACATGAATTATTAGCAATAGCGTAAATGTTGTTATTATTCTTTTCATAATAAAGGTTGTTTAATGATTTGTAATAGGTCAAAAATGCTATTTAAACAGATGCAATTCAATACGTAAAATGTCGTATTTTTTAATTGTAACATTTATTACGCCCGTAGTTTGAATAATTTAATTAATTTGCAAAAAATTATAAGAGAAGATATATATGGGATTATTTAATTTTTTTGGATTAGGAAATAGAGATGCTGAAAAAGTAGGTGAGTATTTAAAAAACGGTGCCGTAGTTATTGATGTAAGAACACCTGCTGAGTTTGCCGATGGCCATGTAAAAGGCTCGATAAATATTCCGTTGGATACGATAGCCAGTAAAATGGCAACTATTAAAAAATACGACAAGCAAATTATTACTTGTTGCCGTAGTGGCGCCAGAAGTGGTACGGCAGCCAGAATTTTAAATAATAATAATATTGATACAATTAATGGAGGCCCATGGCAAAATGTGGCTCAACACATATAAAATATTCTTTTTCATAGCAATCGAAAAGGGGAAGTGAGAGCTTCCCTTTTTTTAGTATCTCTTAAACCCGCATTATGTATTGGAAAACCTATTACGCCATCAAACCCTTAGCCCATAGCGGCTCTGAAGCTTCGGGGTACTTCCCTCAAGAGAAACCCCATGGCCGTTGGGTTTGAGCCCTCATAACGATTCTCTAATATATAATCCGAATTAAAAAATAATGGTAGGATACTTTTTTTGCAATTCGCTCTTCTTTAAAGTTATATTTTTTAAAAATTTTTGATGTTGTTTGCTATCAGGATGAAACGGCTTATGTGCCAATCCTTTTTGGATATTTTCTACTTCAAGCATCGCTTTTTGTGTATCTTCTGAAATCCAAACTTCGGTAAATTTTTCCCAGATATAATTGATGGCTGTTTGGTTAGGATGCAGCATATCTTCATTGTAAAAACGATAATTGCGTAACTCATCCATCATAATTTCATAAGCAGGAAAGTAATGTATTTGTTTTCTACTATCTATAACCTCGTGAATTGCCGAAATTAAATGTGCTTTGCTTTGCTGGTTTTCTATAAAACCATCTTTTAAATGGCGTACCGGACTTATGGTAAAAATAACCAGGGCTTTTTTATTGACGTTTTTTATCAATGCCAATATTGACGCAATGGTTTCTGTAATAGCATCAACACTCAACAGTTCTTTTAAAAACTTTTTTTGAGGTACTTTATGGCAATTGGCAACAAAGGTATCCGTTTCAATATGGCGATACACCCATGCAGTGCCTAAGGTAATGATAAGATGAGTTGATTTGCTTATTTGTTGATTGGCCAGTTTGATGGCATCATTCAAATTATTTAATAAAACTTCTTTAGAAGCATTGCTCAATTTAGAATGCGCCTCAAAACAGTGCCATTGTTCATTGTGAAAAAAGAGGTCTTTTTCTGTAAATACTTTTTCGTTGATGGCATTTAACAGTAAATTTTCTATTGCCTTAGGCTGAAATAATATGCCGAAAGGATTACGAGTTGTTGAAAATTTAAAGTAGCTTAATTTATTGCCAATATTCTCTACAAAACAAGAACCTAGCAACAACAATTTAGAATTATAGTCTATTTGGTTGTGTTGTTGAGGTTGGAAAGGTATTTGGGTTCTAAATTCCATAAAAGTTAAAAGCCCTTCCTTTAGGGAAGGATTTAAGACGGGATATAATTTTTAGCCTTCACTAAGGCTTGTTTTATTCCATCAGGATTTCTACCGCCTGCCGTTGCATAAAAGGGTTGTCCGCCGCCGCCGCCATGAATCAATTTTCCTAATTCCCGTACAATTTTTCCGGCATCGAGTGAATCACTAATGATATTTTTTGATATATATACTGTCAGCATTGCTTTGCCGTCAATGGTTGAGCCGGCAATAAAATACAAATTGTCAATTTCACCCGCTAACTGAAAAGCCAAATCTTTGATAGTAGCTTGGTTTAAATTAATTTCTGCTGACAAGAAATGGATTCCGTTAATTTCTTCTACCTTATTTTTCAATTCGTTTTTAAGGTTTTGGGCTTTGTCTTTTTGTAATTGTGCTAACTGCTTTTTTAGTTTTGCATTCTCATCTTGCAAGGCTTTAACAGAATCTACGGGATTTAAAGAGCTTTTAAACAGCCTTTTAATCTCTTGAAAAGAGTTGTTATTTTCAAGATAGTATTCTTTGGCAGCATCAGACGTAATGGCCTCTATCCTCCTGATTCCTGAAGCAATGGCACTTTCAGAGATGATTTTAAAATGCCAGATATCACCGGTATTTTGTACATGTGTGCCACCGCAGAGCTCAATAGATTTGCCAAAACGGACGGTACGGACGGTATCGCCGTATTTCTCGCCAAACAATGCCATGGCGCCTTCTTTTAAGGCGTCTTCCATAGAAGCATTTCTGTTTTCTTGTAACGCTAATTTGTTATTGATTCGCGCATTGACAAAATCTTCAACTTCCTGTATTTCTTTAGGGCTTAGTTTAGAGAAATGTGAAAAATCAAAACGTAAATATTTAGAATGCACAGCCGAGCCTTTTTGTTCGACATGTTTTCCTAAAACTTCGCGTAAGGCTTGATGCAATAAATGTGTAGCCGTGTGGTTGCTGGCCGTTCTCAAACGTTGTTGTTTGTCTACTACCACTTTAAAAGTTGCCGAAGGGTCTTTTGGCAAATTTTTGGTATAGTGGATAATTAAATTGTTTTCTTTTTTGGTGTCAACAATATAAATTACATTTCCGTTAGGTACTTCTAAATAGCCTTTGTCGCCAACTTGCCCTCCACCTTCAGGATAAAAAGGGGTCATATCAAATACCAACTGAAAAAGTT
>DRQI01000342.1 GCA_011330545.1 Flavobacteriia bacterium | reverse complement strand
GATATTTTTATTCCTGAACTTAGACAACGTACGGTCATTTAATTGCAGTACATTTTGTTGGTATAGCGTAAGCACGGCATCATTGATATTTGTAGGTTTATCGAGGGTTCCTAAAATTTGTAACAAGGTAGTTTTTCCGGCACCGGAAGGCCCGACTATGGCTACAATTTCACCTTGTTCAATATGTACATCTACGCCTTTTAAAACTTCTAAATCTCCGTAATATTTATGAATGTTTTTTGCTGTAATCATGCTGAGAAATAAGAGTGTGAAATTACATAAATAAAATGATTCTACCATAATTAAATTAGGATGTGTTATATCTGTTGAAGTCTTTTGTAAAGGTTTGCTGATAAAGTTTATAATGGTAGCGGCAGTACATTAAATAGTGAGCGCGCAATCGTATATTGAAACCTAAATTTTATGAGAAAATAGCTTATTATTAGCAGATGGTTTGTTACTTTTGTGCTACTTATTTTAAACATTTTAGAATGAACTTACACGAATATCAAGGAAAAGAAATATTGAGTAGTTTCGGGGTTACCATTCAACGTGGTTATGTAGCTCACAATCATAAAGAAGCAGTAGAAGTTGCCAAGCAATTGGCTGCAGAAACAGGCACCAAATGGTGGGTTGTCAAAGCGCAAATTCATGCAGGCGGGCGCGGTAAAGGCGGCGGTGTTAAACTGGCAAAAAGTTTGGCTGAAGTTGAATCGATCTCTGAAGAAATTATCGGAATGATGTTGAAAACACCCCAAACCCCACCACAGGGCAAAAGGGTAAATCAAGTATTAATTGCCGAAGATGTGTATTATCCGGGAGAACACGAACCCGAAGAATATTATATGTCGGTATTGTTAAACCGGGCTACGGGTAAAAATATGGTGATGTATTCTACCGAAGGCGGTATGGATATCGAAACCGTGGCAAAAGAAACGCCACACTTAATTTTTACAGAAGAAATTGACCCGTTGATTGGGTTATTGCCTTTTCAAGCGCGAAAAATAGCTTTTAATTTAGGCCTTTCGGGTAGCGCTTTTAAAGAAATGGTAAAGTTCGTTACAGCATTGTACACGGCTTTTATCAAATCTGATTCTTCGATGTTTGAAATCAATCCGGTTTTAAAAACTTCCGATGATAAAATTTTAGCAGTAGACGCAAAAGTTACGTTGGATGACAATGCGTTGTTCAGGCATAAAGACTATGCTGAAATGCGCGATTTACGCGAAGAAAACCCTATTGAAGTAGAGGCCAAAGAAGCCGGGCTAAACTATGTAGACCTTGACGGAAATGTAGGTTGTATGGTCAATGGTGCCGGATTGGCGATGAGTACCATGGATTTGATAAAACAAGCAGGTGGCGAACCGGCAAACTTTTTAGATGTTGGTGGAACCGCCGATGCCAAACGTGTAGAAACAGCTTTTAGGATTATTTTAAAAGATCCCAATGTAAAAGCTATATTGGTGAATATCTTTGGAGGGATTGTACGCTGCGATAGGGTAGCACAAGGTATTGTTGATGCTTATACCAATATGGGAGATGCCATTAATGTACCGATAATTGTACGTTTACAAGGTACCAATGCCAAAGAAGCCAAAGAATTGATTGATAATAGTGGCATGGAAATTATCTCTGCTACAGAATTTCAAGAAGCTGCCGATAAAGTACAAGAAGTATTGGCAACGGTATCATAAGAATTCTTTTGTTCTAGGTGAAAAGGGAATCATCCTTATACGCCTTCCGCTTTGGCAGGCAAGAAGATTTGGCCTGTATAACAACAGTTATGCCTTGAAGAATTTTTAAGATTATAACAAAACCTTATAGCTTTTATCCAACTGTATAAGCTATAAGGTTTTATTTCACTTTAAAAAACCACTTGCTTAGCCGGTGGTGGCGTTATATTGGCTTTGCCTATTTTTTAGACCTGTCAGGTTTTTAAAACCTGACAGGTCTTTTGAGTGGTTCAATTTTTTACTACTGTTACTCATTGCCCTTTTAGGGGCTTTTCAAAGCCACCTTCTTGAAGGTGTGTTTTTTACTTATTTTGATAGCAGCTACATAAATTTTCCAAAGAAAATAGCATTCATCATCAATTTATTAGTACCATACCAAAAGGCCCTGAAATTGGTATTATCAGTAAATACTACAACTTTTCCGTTGCCCAACTTTTCCGTTTTAAAAGGAAGTGTACCGCTAATAGCTTTTAGGTTTTCTTTTGAGATATAACCGCTTAACAATGGTTTATCGGTATACCGTATCGGATACTTGTAATTACTGACACTGTCTGTTTTTACAAACAAGGTTGTATTTCTAAACAAAGCTATTTTGTTGTGGTGGTATCCGAAGTTAATAGGGTGGCTCCTGTCAATATTGGCTTCGAAAATGGCACCGCCAATGACTTGTGCACCCCTAAAATCTTGACGTTGGCCAAAGGTAATATTCGCAGTTTTTGGTTTTACTTTTTTGAAACTCAGTTTGATAAACGATTGGCTGTTTAACCATTTCAAACTATTTCTATAGCCAATGAGTATACCGCCATTTTTTACAAAAGTTTTTAAATTTTCGGTTGCGGCATTAAGGGTATTGCCCGTAGTATTAGGCATAATAATAGCTGTATATTTACGCAAATCCATACTGCTTAAATTTTTAGTGTCTAATTTGGTAACCGGCATGGCATATCGGGTATCCAAGAGGTGCCAAACTTCCCCGGCATCATACGATGTAATACCATCGCCTACCAATACCGCTACCTTCGGCTTTTGAAGTGTCATAAAATTTGAACTGCCCAAATTAATGCCTTTAGTAGTTAATCCTGTAGTTACGGCGTTGATGGTAACTCCGCTATTTTCGGCTATATTTTTTAGTGCCTTATAGATGTCATCATTCGTTCGATTTTGATTTTGAACCGGAATCATTATGGTGCCATAATCGTAATTTTTTCCTTGTAGGGTAAAAGGTTTCATGGCCACTTTGGCGCGTAGGCCTTTGTCAAGAATTCCATAGAGGGTTTTTGGCGCATTATAATCGTTCCATTCAAGTAAATAGGCATAGTTGCTTTTGGCGGTTACAGTGCCTTTAGGAGGGGCAAGCGTAGTTACTTCATTACCTATTGATGCAGTGGTTGTAGTATAGCCGTAATCTAAATCAAAAGCAAGTGGCAATGTCCATGCCGATACATCGTAGAACAAACTGTCTTTAAAAGAAGTACGTTTTTCAAACATGGCTTTGACCATTCTGTAATTGGGTTGATTTTCAGGAATGATGTAGCTATCGTTAGCTGAGAACCGTTTTCCGTTAATTTTTAGAGCCGATTTTAATTTGTTAAAGTGTATATGCTGCCGTTGTAACATCGCCGCAAACTGATAGGTTTTATTTTTATCGGCGGCATCGCCAAATACAATACCTTTATTTTTATCTTTTGCTATTTCTTTTTGTGTATTTTTATAGAAATTACGCTGATATTCAAGAAGTTGTGTGCGCAATTCTTTACCTGCTTTTAAAGTAGACAGGGCAGTGGTTACATGATTGCGAATGGCGAAAGGAAAGGTAATGGTACCATTTGCACTTTGTTGTATATGGCCCCGGGCACTGGCTTGTTCAAACAAAATGCCAATACCGCCATTAATATCAGGAAATGTGGAGCCTTTGCCGTAATAAAAGTCGTCAAAACTTTCTTTGGTATAATAGAGCGAGCCAATTTTATCTAAGGCTTTGGCGTGATATTCGCCAATTTTACTGGTGAGCTCTTGATTTAATTTTGGTGTTAAAGGATGGGTTCTCGATGGGATGCCCGGTTGGAAAAAATAGGTGGCATTGGTACCCATTTCGTGGTGGTCGGTTAAAATATTAGGCTTCCATTGATGAAAACTTTTAATGCGGGCTTGTGATTCCGGCAATTGTGATACCAGCCAATCTCTATTCATATCAAACCAATAGTGGTTTGTTCTTCCCCTAGGCCATGCTTCATTGTATTCCCTATCATTATTATCACTGGTGAGGTGTTGGTTTTTATGTTCGTTTACCCAAGAAGAAAAGCGTTGCATTCCGTCAGGATTATAGGTAGGGTCAAACAAGATAATTGTGGTATTTAACAACTCGTTGACTTCGTCATTTTCGGCAGCAGCCAAATAATAAGCAACGAGTAAGGCGGCATTGGCACCACTGGCTTCATTGCCATGGATGGAGAACCCTTGATAGATAACTAAGGGCATTGAACTGATAGCTACCGAAGAAGATTGTGAGGCATCTGATAATTTCAAATGCTCTTTTCTGATGGCTTCTAAATGTTGCTGATTTTCAGGTGAGGTAATTGTCAATAATAACAAAGGCCTGTCTTCATAGGTTTTACCTCGGTTTTCTATGCTTACCCTGTCAGAGGCATTTGCCAAGGCATACATATATTGTACAAGTTTGTCATGTGACACATGCCATTTGCCGACTTGAAAGCCTAATACACTTTCAGGAGTCGGAATTTTAGGGTTATAAGTTGTTTGAGGTAAGTAATAGTTTAGGCCTATTTTTTGTTGTGCGATGACGGAAGTAAGGCTAAAGAAAGCCAAAAGGATAATTATTCGTTTCATTTGTGTTAGTTATGGTTTTGCCGTGTGGGACATTCAATTAACGATTCTTTTATAGGATGACAATTCAACTGAGAATACTGTATAGAGTTACTAAAATATTTTGTGTTAAAAAAGCTAAATAAATGTAAAGGACGGTACAAATTATTTTGAAGTAAAGGTACAAAAAAACCGTTCAACCTAAATGTATAAGGCAAACGGTTTTTATTTTGAATTAGTTAAATCTTAAATATCGTCAAAATCGATATCTGTAAAACTATCAGTAGAAGATTTTGTTTCTTCTGCACCTACTTCACTAGGGCGTTGATAGTCTTTTTGATGGCGGTCAGAAATTACTTCTTCCCCTTTTTCTTTTATGATATACTCGGTTGCTTTTGAAAGCATTTCATTAAATTCTCTAAAATCTTCTTTGTATAAATATATTTTGTGTTTCTTATAATGAAATGAACCATCATCGTGTGTAAATTTTTTACTCTCTGTAACGGTTAGGTAATAATCACCTGCTTTGGTTGCCCTTACATCAAAAAAATAAGTTCTTCGTCCGGCTCTTAAAACTTGAGAAAAGATTTCTTCTTGTTCTATATATTCTTTTTCGCCCATAATAATCTTAACTTTTAATAATTTTGGTTTTGTATATGACACAAATCTATAAAAATAAATGAATTGAACAATAATTTATTTATTTTCTTTTAAAAGTTATTCTTTTTTAATCTATTATTTGCTCTGTAAATTGCTGATTGTAAAGGTTTTGGTAAAATCCGGGTTGATTGATTAATTCATCGGGCTTGCCTTTTTGAATAATTTCGCCTTTATCGAGTACTATAATAAAATCGGCATTTTTTGTAGATGAAACGCGATGGCTGATAATAAGTGTGGTTTTGCCTTTGCTAATGATATTCAGGTTATTGAGAATCACTTCTTCGGTTTCGGTGTCAACAGCCGATAAACAATCGTCAAAAATAAGTATTTTAGGTTCTTTTATAATGGCTCTGGCAATTGAAATCCGTTGCTTTTGCCCTCCCGAAAGGGTAACGCCGCGTTCGCCGACAAAAGTTTCATAGCCATTGTTGAATTGTTCTATATTATGATGGATATGTGCATTTTTGGCGGCATTTTTAATCACTTCTTCTACAGCTTCTTCATTGCCGAATTTGATATTATTCTTGATGGTATCAGAAAATAAAAAGGCTTCTTGCGGCACAAAGCCTATGCTATTGCGTAAGCTGGTTAAGTTTATTTTTGTAATGGGCTTGCCATCAATTAAAATTTCACCTTTGCTAACGTCATAAAGCCTGGCTATTAAGTTTGCGATACTCGATTTGCCCGAACCGGTTTTTCCTAAGATAGCTATTGTACTGCCTTTTGTAACGGTAAAACTGATATTTTTTAAAGCCGTAATATGTGTATCGTCATAAGTAAGTGAAACATTCTTAAATTCTATACGGCCTTCTATGGCAGTAGGGTTTTCCTGTTGGTTTTGTATCTCGGGGGTTACTTTTAAAAACTCATTAATCCTTTTTTGTGAGGCTTCGGCTTGTTGAATAATAGAAGTTACCCATCCTACAACGGCAACCGGCCAAGTGAGCATATTTACATAAATGATAAATTCGGCAATGACGCCAAAACTTTCAATTTGCCCATTGATATAGCGCATTCCACCAACATAAATTACTAAAATATTACTAGCGCCTATCAAGAGTATCATCAACGGAAAAAATAAGGCCTGTGCTTTGTATAGCGAAATATTTTTTTCTTTGCTCTCATCTGCCAGCCGTACAAAATTTTTATTAGAATAGCTTTCTATGCCATAGGCTTTGATAACATTAATACCCGAAAAAAACTCTTGGGAAAAGGTGGTGAGTTTTGATAAATACTCTTGAACAATCCTACTTCTTTCATTGATAACCCTACTTAAAATATAGATAGAAATTGACAAAACAGGTAGTGGCAATAAGGTGTAAAGCGTAAGGGTGGCATCAATTTTCAGCATGTATGAAATTACAATGACAAAAAGGGTAATCATATTGATAGAGTACATGATAGCAGGGCCAAAATACATTCTTACCTTCCCTACATCTTCACTTATCCTATTCATCAAATCGCCTGTCCGGTTTTTTTTGTAAAAATTTAAGGATAAACGTTCATATTGTTGAAAAATCTCATTTTTAAGGTCAAATTCAATGTACCGAGACATATTGATAATGGTTTGGCGCATTAAAAAAGTAAAAAAGCCCGAGAGTAATACAGTGCCTAAAATGATTAAAATATTAATGAGTAGTTTGTGTTTAACAATTGTGATATCGGTAACCTCTCCATCGAGATATTGTTCTACTACATGTAGAGATTTGCCGATAAGCCTAGGGGCAAAAAGTGATAGTATCCTAGCAATAACCGTACATAGTATACCAATGGCTAATCTGTATTTATACTTTATAAAAAACTTATTTAAATAACGTAATGCTTTCAAAAAAAATCTATTTTCTACGATAGTAAGAAATTTAAAACGAAAGAAAAACCTCCCATCGTTAAAAATGTCTTAATTGATTCACAATTTATATTTTGCCACCACTAAAAAAACTTTACCTTTGCCCCGATTTTTTGAAGCATATAGGTTCCTAATTTAGAGTTAAAATACTTTTTAGTAGTTGGTGTTTTGAATTGACGAAGATACAAGTTTAAGATTACAGTGTACACATAGAATCGTTTAATAATTTAATAAAGTTTAGCATGTTGAATAGAAGACATATCAGGATAAAAGTGATGCAATCTGTATATGCCATTATTCAATCGAATAGCGATGACCTCAAAAGTGAAGAAAAATTTTTGAAATTCAGCCTTGTAAAAGTATACGATTTATATGTGCTTCTGTTAAGTTTATTGGTTGAAATACGTAGTTTAGCAGAGCAATACCAAGAAATTGCCAAGAAAAAACATTTGGCAACTTCAGAAGATATCAACCCGAAGAGAAAGTTTATAGACAACCGGTTTCTCCAAGATTTAAAAAATAACAATTCATTACAGAATTACATTGAGAATAACAAATTGTTTAATTGGAAAGAAGATAGTGAGTATGT
>DRQI01000341.1 GCA_011330545.1 Flavobacteriia bacterium | reverse complement strand
GCAGTAAATAAGAGGTATTACGCATGTCTATGCTCTGCTGAAATAAGGCTATTCGGGTTTCACTCCACAGTTCTCTGCCTAACAATAACGGTGAATTTGTCATTACAGACAAAACAGGGCCGGCAATGGCCTGTGACCAATTGTACGCATCGATAATTTCATCTAAGCCTATTTGCAAATGTACCTGAAAACTCGTATTACAGGCTTCAAATAAAATAGATTCGTGATTGACAATCAATTCATCTACCCCTCGGATACGCAATTTAAAATTACCGCCCCTCATATTTTTTAATACGTCATTGAGTGTTTTATACCTGTCAAATGGCGTCATATTTTTAAAAATGAGGTCTTTTTTCTTTAGCGTTGGCAAGATTCCGGCAAGCAATACCTTATCATTGCCTACCGCTTCTGCAGCTTTATGGACTTTTGCCAGCAGAGTACTGAGTTGTTGTTCTATGTTTGAAAAACACCGGCCGGCCAATTCTTCGGGGTCTAAATTTATCTCTAAATTAAACAAGGCCAACTCTGTGGTAAAATGCGAATCATTAATTATTTCTAAAATTTTTAAGGCATTTAGCGATGGCCGATAATGACTGTTGATAATACACAATTCTTGCTCTGCCCCCACACGTTGTATGCCTTCTTCAAACAACCTATCGGCAATCATCTTCTCAAGTGCTTTTATATCATTGAGTAAGTGATAGATAAATTTTTTGCGTTCTTTTAAAGACGATATGGCTTGAACGGACTGTGAACCCATAAGCAAAATACAAGTATTTTTTTAGTTATGCTAATTAATGAAAAATTATGATTTTTTAATATGATAAAAATCATATCATTAGCCTAATAACATCTCATAATGTATTATCTTTTCTGATAAATTACTTTTTTTAAATATACCTTACTATCAGAAATTATAGTAAAGAAATACAAACCTTCGGAAAATCTTGCCAAATTAATCCTTGTATTGTCTGTATTTAAGGATTGTGTATGTATTTTTTTTCCGAAAACGTCATAAATTATCAGCGTCTTCACTTCTTCTGCATTGGGACCTTCAATATTAAAAATACCGTTTGAGGGATTAGGATAAATACGAATCCCCGCTTCTTGAAATGTATCGGTTGACAGTACATTTTCGCCTTCTACCAAGTTAAGGGTTTGATTTACTGCTACGTTTTCCAACACGTCTTGAATTCCACTTAGCCAAGTTACTTTTACATAATCTACAACGGCGGCATCTTTTAATCCGAAAAATTCGGTAGTTGAGTTTTGTGCTAAATAGCCTTCGCCGCTTAACGTATAACGGTATTGTACTTTACCGCCTGCCGAAATTTCAATTTTACTGCCTATGCCATCGCTATTACTGGCCACACCTTGTAATTTTATTTTTAGCCAATGGTTGGCATTGCTACTTGTATTTTTCCATAAAAAGTTATTTTCGGTATCATTCATTACAATAATATCGGGTAACCCGTCATTATTAATATCGCCAATGGCATTGCTATAACTTTTACGATTGTCATTCTCAAAACCTATACCGGCAGGAATTGTAAACGTATTATTGCCTTGATTTTCATAAAATGCCGAAGGCAACCTTCCTGCAACGGCACCTACTTCTGAACTGCTTACATAGAGGTCTACATCGGTATCATTATCGGCATCGAAAAAAACAGCTCCCCAACCAACACTAAAAAAAGCCGTTCCAACGGTACTTGCAACATTGGTAAATGTACCATCGCCATTATTGCGTAAGTGGTAATTCCCGCCGGGACTGTTTGACACATAAATATCAAACCATCCGTCATTGTTATAATCGCCTATGGTAGTTGACATGGCATCAATGGCAATTCCGGCACCACTGGCTACTGAAACATCGGTAAACGTACCGTCGCCATTATTTTTATACAGCCTGTTGATATTTGAAAACTTATCATTGGCTATATAAATATCTTGAAAGCCATCATTATTATAATCAAAAAATGCCGAACAGAATGATAGTTGGGCTTCGGTACTCAATCCGGCAGCAGCCGTAATATCAACATAGGTTCCGTTGTCATTTCGATAGAGGTAACTGTACTGATTGGCGGCTATATCATCTCTATTGCAAATAAAAGCGTCTAAATCGCCATCGTTATCTATATCGCCAAAAGAAGCTCCGAAAGTACGCTTGTCATCTGTAAAGAAACCGATACTTGCCGTAATGTCTGTAAATGACAAGTTTCCATCGTTGCGGTAAAATTTATTGAACCCTTCTATACTCGTGGCAAAAAAATCTTTATCGCCGTCATTGTCATAATCAATCCAAATTACCTGCTTTACTTTAAAGGTATTGGCTATGCCTAAGTTTATTTGTGAAAAGGTGCCTTGATTATTTTTAAAAAAATAAATTTCTTGTCCGCTACCGGTAGCATACGTAATATCATCCCAACCGTCGCCGTCAAAGTCACAAAATGAAACACCACCTCCCAAAAAACTATTTCCATACGTAACATCTGTTCTTAATGCCACGGCACTTTCCTGAAATGAAGCCTGTCCAAAACTAATGCCGGCAACTCCCAACATAAACAATACTGTAAATTTATACATAGGCAGATTGATTAGTACAGTAAAAATATTAATTTTTTACAAACGATACTAAAGTTGGCCGTCAAAGAGCTGTTT
>DRQI01000340.1 GCA_011330545.1 Flavobacteriia bacterium | reverse complement strand
CCAGAATTTTCGCTTGCGGGGATTCTCTTCTACGGCTAATTTTTGTCCTGCTGTCCAATCTACCATGGTAGAAATCCACAATAAAATAATTAAAGGCGGATTCCACAAGCCATAAAACACATAACTTGCCAAGAGTAACATTCTTTTTTTGTTGGTCCAATTGAATAGTTTTGAATAATAAAGTACCAAAACAACAAGCAGAAAAACTATGAAACTTAATGAGTTGAATAACATAATTAGTTGATTTTTTGGTTAGTAATGGCGTTGTCTGCAAGCATTATTTTTGCTAATTCTTTCGTGAAATAATCGGCATCCTCTTTACTTAAATGTGATTCTTCAGGGCAAGTCAGGTTCTTTAATTGGGCATAATCTTCAAAATGATAATTTTTAACTTTTGCCAATCCAATCAAGGAATCCCAAAACTGCTCTCTTGCAAAAAACTTGTTTTCTGCCATTCGTGTGCCACCACTTGAAGGTGGCCTTACTAAAATTAAATTTCCGCCACGATTAATAAATTTTTGTGCGTCCTTCATAAAATAGGCTGTTGTAGCCTCTTTGTCTGGAGGAGGAGAAGTTCTCCCGAAGAAATTCCAAACGCGGATAATACTATTTGCAAATGCCGTATCTTTTGCTGTTCTTGCAGACATGGCAATATTTCTATCAGCAGAAACATCGCCAAAACTGTAAAAAGGAGGCAATGTATTACCTTCAGTTCTTTTACCTAAACGGATTCTTTTTAATAAGGATTTTAAATCGATATCGTCTGCCCATTCTTCTTCATCGGCTGACATCAATACCAAGTTTTTCTGAAGCGGAACCGACAAAAAGTAATTCGCCTTTTGCGCATAAGTCATATCTTGATAATAATCTATTTTCGATTGAATTCTATGCCAAGGAAAAGCGCCAGGATAGGTTGTAGAAAAGAAAACAGCAGGTGTTATGCCTACGATAAGCGTTCCGTTATAGTCGGTATTTTCAACAATATCGTGCAAAGCAGGAAGCGCAGACGATCCTGTGGAAGCCAATTGAATGGGCTTTTTTCCTGTTTCTTGTTCCCAAACTTTTTTCTGAATATCGAAATAGGCTCTTGATGCTCCAATGATAACCACATCATTTTTGGTAGCCTTATTAAGTTTGGTTCTTTCTTTTGCCCACAATGCTTTTTCATCGTTGAGAGTTGGGTACAATCCTTGCGAACGCCAATAGGCTTCCCAAGCAATAATACCAACAACACTTAAAAGAATGGCGATGATTAGTGATTTTTTGAGTTGCATAATTTTATGATTTGATTGTTGATTTTATTCTTGCATCCAGTCCAAAATCTTGTTCAACAGAGGCATACCAATCATCGTCATTAGCAGCATTCCAATCTACCCATTGTTCATCTGTCATGGATGCCCTCCATTCTAAAAAAGGTGCTGCATCCGGGCCAACAGGATGGCGTAAGTTCCAGTTGTTTTCTTCGGCTACTTTTAAAATTATATCAGCGACTAAAGTTGGCGCTGTTGGAGTGTTTAGTGATGCTGCAAAGAGACCTCCAAATCGAACAGGCTGTAGATAAATAGATGCGTTTGGCACTTTTATATCTTGTGCCATTTGCGTATTGATAATGCCCGGTTCTACAATTTTTACTTTAATATTAAATGGTTTCACTTCTTGTGCTAACACTTCACTTATGGCTTCCAGAGCATGTTTGCTCGCTGCATAAGCACCTAAAGGGCTGTTGGCAATATGTCCTGCTACAGAGGCAATATTTATGATACAGCCACTTTTGCTTTTTCGCATTTGTGGTAAGACACTTTTTGTGCAACGAAGTGCTCCTAAATAATTGGTGTTCATAATGTCTTGAAAATCGGTCATTTCCATTTCTTCTATAGAACCATGGCGTTCAATTCCTGCATTATTTACCAACACATCAATTGCTTCAACCTCTTGATATATAGTGTCTATACATTGATGAACAGAATTGTCATTATCAACATCCATTTTTAAAATGTGTATTAGTAAGGATTCAATTTCAATTTGTTTTTTAAAGGCTTGTGCATTTTCCGGTGTTCGCATGGTTGCAAATACATTGTAGCTTGCTCTTCCGAAGGCTAAAGCTGTTTCTAAACCGATTCCTTTACTTGTTCCTGTGATTAATACTGTTTTCGTAATATTTAATTTATTTGTTGTTAGCATCATGTAGTTGCTTCGTGTCAACATACTGTTGAAACCCAATTACTTTCCCTTCTTTAAGTGTCCAAAGGTGTGCTGCTTGCGCGTCGATGATTGCTCCGTTTTTCTTTAATTTGCCGTTGTATCTCATGGTTGCCAATACTTGATTGTTTGACATTTCGTGTAGTTTCACATCAGCAGTTTTAAAATACTTGTATTCAGAACCGACACGCGCAAAAACACCATTGAGCACAGCATCCGGGCCTTTGTATGGATTACCGTCTGCCCATGCATTGCCTTCGGCTTCGTTCCAAACGACATTAGCATCTAATACTGCTATAACTGCAGGAACATCACCTTTTGCAAAATTGTCGTAAACACCTTGTATTACACTTAAATTATTAGGATCTGAAACCAACCCTAATTGTTGCATAAACACCATGTTATCGAAGAAATCTTGTTCTTGAGCAATCTTTTCATCCTTCATTTTTACTATTGTAACACCATCAATATCTACGATTTTTCCTGTTGGTGGAATACCAAAGAAATTGCCTGTATGCTTGCCCTTAAAGTTCCAGTGTTTTACAAGGTTGTCGCCTTGGCCAAATATATTTTTTACAGTGAATTGGATGTCTGAAAAACCTGTGAGGTAGTTGCTATAAAAATCTTTGGCAGCTTCAATACCTACAATATTTTCAGGAGCCATAATTAGTGTGATATTTTTATCAAAATGGTCTTCATTAAAATAATCGATGTTTCTATTGTTAATGATTTCATCCCAAGTTTGGGTGTACATTTCTTTGTCTTT
>DRQI01000339.1 GCA_011330545.1 Flavobacteriia bacterium | reverse complement strand
TAACCGTTAAAAGTGTTGTTTTTCCTAAAGCCATTTCTTTATTTTATAAATTGAATACCATCTATCAATGTAATAGCTTCGCAAAAACGACTATCTACATTTTCGTCTCCATAAACTTTGGTAGTAAACGTAAAATATTCGTCGGCTTCTGTTTTTACATATACCTGTAAAAAATGATAGTTATGCTTGCCAATTTTTCCTTTTGCCAGATTCCAGTATCCGGGCTTCTCATTAAAGGTGATAAAATTTGATTTTACCGCACTCAGTTTTTCTTTAATGGCCAAAGTATCTTTAACAGTTTGGTCAAACGCCTTGTTTAAATTTAATTCGCCTTGATGCCATGAAATGTCTAACGTATAGGCATTGGTTAACGATTTAGTAGTGTCGGCACTATAAATTTCTGATTGAAATTCATCGTAATACAGCTTTGTATTCCAGCTTTTCGGAAATTTTATTTTAAATTTTTTCATTACATCTCTAATCTCTTTCATGTCAGAGAAAGAAGTAGTAGAAGTACAGTTAAATTCTTTTTTTAAATCGTTTTGTTGACAGCTGAAAAAGCTGATTGTAAGTAATAGTACTATTATTTTTTTCATCTTTATTTCCACGTAAATAGGAACCTTGTTTTAGTTATACTTTATCTCTCAACCCTGAACTTGTTTTATGGTCTTTTAATTATAATACAATTTTTAATTAATAACTTCCGGATTCAAGTCTCCGTCCTCCCGTTTTCAACTTCCGTCATCTGTCATCTGGCTCACTCCAACACCATTTTTCCAAGGCGGTTTTTTCCGGCGAGCCAAGCTACATTTTTATTGACAAATCGAATGGTATAATAGCCTTCATCACTCACTTTTCGCCATGTTTTCCCACTGTTATTTGAAAAAGAAACTCCCGTAGAACCTACCGCAAACAATTCTTTTCCTTCCGTATCGGGTACATACCGTACCGCACTTTTATAACCGGGCTCCCGGCCATCGGCAACCAAATGCCAAGTCTTACCGCCGTCATTTGTGATTGCTTTATTGGCAATAGTATTCTTTTTATCACTCCAGTCGCCGCCAAAGATAATTCCATTCTTTGAATCATAAAAATCAATACTGTAAATTCCTGTCATTTGTTTTCCTTTGGTAATCGGGCTGTCAAAAACCTGCCATGTAACTCCCATATCCCGAGTATAAAAAACTCTTGAATGGCTACCTCCGGTAACGAGCCATGCATTTTCTCCGCTAATAGCGATGTTTCCGTTGCTGGCGGCAAAAGCCGCTTCGCCTTCTTTGGTTTTGGGCAATGATGAGCAAGGAACTTTATGCCACGTAGTACCACCGTCATTTGTCAAGATAATTGAGAGGCAATCATCAGTAGGATCACCCATGGCAATTCCGTTTTTCATATCAAAAAATGCCAGGGCATCGTAAAAAACTTTTTCGTGTCCTTCTTTATATACCAATTCGGCGCGGCCATTATTCAGTTTATATAATAAAGCAGGGTTGCCAATACTTAAGGCAAATAAGTACTCACCATTACTGGCGATGGCTCTAAAATGAGGTGTCAACGTATCGTATGAAATTTGTTGTTCTTGTAAGATTTTTCCCGTAAAAGCCACTAAGCCCACAGTGCCTTTTGAAGTGGCATAAAAAACACTGGAATCTTTTTGTACACCGATGGCGCGAATACTGGCACTGTCAATATTAATTTCTTGAATAGTTACTTTTTGAATATTTCGAGGCTGAGGTGATTTCTCACAAGAAAAAGTGCAAAAAATTATAAAAAATAAAAGAAAAATCGGCTTTATGTTCATGACAAAAGTTATAATTTTATCAAAAGTAATTTTTTTTAAGAAATATAGAACTTTAAAGTGTTAAATTATAGTTGGTTCAATGAGAGCATTAGTGATATCAGGTGGGGGAAGTAAGGGCGCATTTGCTGGAGGTGTCGCAGAATATTTAATTGACAAAAAGAAAAATAATTACGACCTTTTTTTAGGGACATCAACAGGTAGTTTGATGGTTACCCATTTGGCACTGAGCAAATTAGAAGAACTTAAATATGTGTACTCTAACGTATGCCAACGCAATATTTTTAGCAATAACCCTTTTGTGGTAAAAACGGTTCATGGCGAAAAAGTGATTACTATCAACCACCTGAATACCTTATGGAATTTTATCAATGGAAGAAAAACATTTGGCGAGAGCAGAAACCTGAGAAAATTTATAAAAAAGAATATCAGTGAAGCCTATTATAATGCCGTACGGGCATCTGATAAAGACGTTATAATTACGGTCTCTAATTTAACCGCAAACCAAGTAGAATACAAGTCAATTAAAGAGTGTACTTATGATGATTTTTGCGATTGGATTTGGGGCTCGTGTAATTATGTGCCGTTTATGAGTTTATTGCGTAAAAACGGTTGCGAATATGCCGATGGTGGTTTCGGCTGTTTGGTGCCTATCCGTGAAGCAATATTAAGAGGAGCTACCGAAGTAGACGCTATTATCTTAGAAACCGAAGTAACACAATTTAACAGAATGCCCTCTAAAAACCCGTTTTCATTGCTTTCTACGGTTTTTGATTTTATGTTAGACCATGTAGAAAGACACAATGTTACCATAGGAAAATTACAGGCAAAACATAATAATGTACAACTCAACCTGTATTATACACCAACAATATTAACGACAAATTCTTTGATTTTCAATAAAAAACTAATGGCAAAATGGTGGAAATACGGATATAAACACGCTACCAAACAACATCTTGAAATGAATAAGTTAAAAGATTGATATGTCTAGAATTGAGTAGTGAGTAGTTAGTATTGAGTAGTGAGTATTTATAGTAGCAACAAGTATCCAACCTTTTCACACAAATAAATTTATATTGATTAATAGTTTAACAGTATTAATACTCATCAATATAAAACAACACAAAGTCAAACGTACTTCTATATATTCATACTCATTTATGGAGGCTCTTATCTTTTTATATCAAATCCCTCAATGAGGGTTTCATACCGAAAAACCAACTTCTTTAAAAAAAATTAGGATAATTAAAAAATTATTTGAAATATTTGTAACACAAAAGAGAAAACATGAATTTTATTCAAAAACACCATCGTCATTTTCATCATTGCGCTCAAGCGAATTGAAAATGTATTGAATAAAAACAACATATATTTAAAATCCGTTTGAGTAAATCAAGCGGATTTTTTATTTCCAACAGCGAAAACTTTCCGAAAAGATTTACTCAAACAAAAAAAATAAAAAATGAGTAAATTAAAAATAGCCATTCAAAAATCAGGGAGGTTGAACCAAGATTCATTGCAATTGCTTAAAGACTGTGGTATTTCTATTGATAATGGCAAAGACCAGTTAAAAGCAGCCGCGCGAAATTTTCCATTAGAAGTACTGTATCTCCGCAATGGAGACATTCCCCAATATGTAAAAGATGGCGTGGTAGACATTGCCATCATCGGCGAAAATGTTTTATTCGAAAAAGGAAAAAGCCTCCAAGTTATTGAAAAGTTAGGCTTTTCAAAATGCCGTGTTTCCATTGCCATTCCAAAAAATGAAACATACAATTCGCTAAAAGATTTACAAGGAAAGCGTATTGCCACTTCATACCCCAATACGATTCGTCAGTTTTTACAAGAAAAAGATATACAAGCTGAGTTGCATATTATCAATGGCTCTGTGGAGATTGCACCCAATATTGGCTTGGCAGATGCAATTTGTGATATTGTTTCCAGCGGAAGCACCTTGTTTAAAAACAATTTAAAAGAAGTTGAAGTATTGTTTCAAAGTGAGGCCGTATTGGCGATGGCACCGAATTTACCACTAATTAAAAAAGAGTTACTCGATAAATTACAATTTCGAATACAAGCTGTACTACGGGCAAGAGGCGCTAAATATATACTCTTTAATGCACCCAATGACAAAATTAAAACCTTTACAAAATTGTTGCCCGGTATGCGAAGCCCTACTATTTTACCCTTGGCGGAAAAAGGTTGGAGCTCCATTCATACCGTAATTCAAAAAAATAAATTTTGGGAAGTCATCGACGAATTAAAAACCCTAGGAGCAGAGGGAATATTGGTTTGCCCAATTGAAAAAATGGTACTCTAAAAAAAGAATCGATGAAAAAAATATACAATCCATTAAAAGAATCGTGGCCGGTATTGCTAAAAAGGCCAACAGTCACAATTGATGACGTAGAAATTACTGTAAATAAAGTATTTAATGAAGTAAAACAACAAGGTGATGCCGCTGTACTAAAATATACGAATCTTTTTGATGGAGTCCAATTAGATACGTTGTCAGTAACAAACGATGAAATACAAAAAGCAATAAAATCAGTACCCGCAGAATTAAAAGAAGCCATCAAAATAGCAAAGGCCAATATTGAAAAGTTTCACAAAGCACAAAAAACAGAAAAAATAATTGTTGAAACAACAGAAGGCGTTACCTGTTGGCAAGAAAAAAGGCCGATACAAAAAATCGGAATTTATATCCCCGGAGGTACGGCACCCTTATTTTCTACCGTTTTAATGTTGGCAATTCCTGCACAATTGGCAGGCTGTTCAGAAATAATACTGTGTTCGCCGCCCAATAAAAAAGGAGAAATTCACCCCGCTATACTATACACTGCACAATTATGTGGAGTAACAACCCTCTACAAAGTAGGAGGAATACAAGCCATCGCTGCTATGGCCTTTGGTACCGAAAGCATTCCGAAAACCTATAAAATTTTTGGGCCGGGCAAT
>DRQI01000338.1 GCA_011330545.1 Flavobacteriia bacterium | reverse complement strand
ACTCGCCGCTGCTGTTTTTATCTTATTTATATTCTTTATCTCTATGATGCGCAGGTATAAGCGCTGTCCTTCAGATAAAATTTTAGTAGTGTATGGAAAAACCGGTGGTGGCAAATCTGCTAAAACCATTCATGGTGGTGCCGCTTTTATCTGGCCTATCATTCAAGATTATGCCTTTTTAGATTTAACGCCAATGTCTATTGAGGTGAATTTAACAAATGCGTTGAGTAAGCAAAATATTCGTGTCAACGTTCCGTCAAGGTTTACCATTGGTATCTCTACCGAGCCTTCAGTAATGCAAAATGCCGCAGAACGTTTATTAGGCTTAAATTTAGATGCCGTACAAGACCTGGCACAAGAAATTATTTTCGGCCAATTGCGTTTGGTTGTTGCCTCTATGGATATTGAAGAAATCAATACCGACAGAGACCAATTTTTATCACACATTACCCACAGTGTTGAAGCCGAATTAAAAAAAGTGGGCTTGAAATTAATCAATGTAAACATTACCGATATTCACGATGAATCGGGATATATTGAAGCTCTGGGTAAAGAAGCTGCTGCCAAGGCCATTAATGATGCCAAAATATCAGTATCTCAAAAAGACAGGGATGGCGCCATTGGCGAGGCACAAGCGGTACAAGACCAACGTATACAAGTGGCTGCTGCCAATGCACATGCCGTAGAAGGTGAGAATACCGCTAAAATTCAAATCGCCAATTCAAATGCCGATAGGCGGGCGCGTGAAGCAGAAGCCGAAAAAATTGCCATTGCCTCAGAAAAAGTGCAAGCTGCAAAAGCCTTAGAAGAAGCCTATGCTGCCGAAAAAATTGCTGAAGATGCCCGGGCACAACGCAAAGCAGCAGAACAAACTGCAGACATCGTTGTACCTGCAAAAATCGACAAACAAAAAGTAGAGATCGATGCCGAAGCCGAAGCCGAGCAAATTAGAAGAATTGCCAAAGGGGAAGCCGATGCCATCTTTATGAAAAAACAAGCCGAGGCGAAAGGATTGTATGAAATTTTAACCAAACAAGCCGAAGGTCTAGACCGTATAGTAAAAGCGGCAGGAGATAATGCCAAAGATGCCGTACTATTATTGGTAGCCGATAAACTTCCTGAATTGGTAAAAACACAAGCCGAAGCTATTAAAAATATTAAGATCGATAAGGTTACCGTTTGGGAGAATGGAAATTCTAAAGACGGAAAAACCTCTACCTCTAACTTTATTTCGGGAATGTATAAAGCCGTACCGCCATTACAAGAAATGTTCAATATGGCAGGAATGCAATTGCCCACCTATTTAAAAGGAGAAGATGTTGAAAATAAGAAAACGGCACCGCCTCCGAAGAAGAGGAGCTCTAAAACTACTGATAAAACAAAACCTGATGAGGCCTCTGAAGAGTAATTATCATCAAAAAATTTGTATCATAAAACCTCACCAAAATGTGAGGTTTTTTTATTGATCGTATTTAGATTATGAAGGGAGTCCCAATGTCATTCCTGCAAAGGCAGGAATCTATTTTCCTTAGTAGTCTGGATTCCTGCCTTCGCAGGAATGACAGAGTAACAAAATCGTTTCTCAATAGAAACATTATTTTTAAAAATTGTATTCCAAATAACAAATAATGCTATTTTACAGATAAATTATCTAATAATTGCTCTTGATATGCCACTAACTCTTTCATAATTGTTATTTGAAATAACTCTTTTATTACTATGTTCCAAAATTATTACTCTAAATCAAAATTACTAAAAAATAAAATTTTTTAAAAAGTTGTTCATTATGTTTGTTAAATCGTTATAAATCAGCCAAAATTATTTTTTCGGCTATTATAGCAGTACTAATTTTAGTGTCTCTTTTAATTATATTATTCAATGAAAAAGTTATTGCCTTTATAAATGCTTTTTGAGTGAGGGCTTGACTAATATTCGCTATGCGAATAGTCAAGCCCTCACTAGTCAATCTTTCCCAGAAACAACCACCACAAACTCCCCTTTAAGCCCTTTATTTTCAAAATAAACTAAGACTTCCGCTACCGTACCACGTACCGTTTCTTCATATAATTTTGTGAGTTCACGCGATACCGAAATCTGCCTATCTTCTCCAAAATATTCAATAAATTGAGTTAAGGTCTTTATGAGTTTATGTGGCGATTCATAAAAAATCATGGTTCTTTCTTCTTCTGCCAATACCAAAAGACGACTATGCCGTCCTTTTTTTATGGGTAAAAACCCTTCAAAGACAAACTTGTCATTGGGCAGTCCGCTATTGACCAATGCCGGCACAAAAGCGGTGGCGCCCGGCAAACATTCTACGTCAATATTATGTTGAATGCACGTCCTAGTCAATAAAAATCCGGGGTCAGAAATGGCAGGAGTTCCTGCATCGGAAATCAAGGCAATGGTTTCTCCTGATTTTAACCTTTCGATAATTCTATGCACCACTTTATGCTCATTATGCATGTGATGGCTTTGCATTTGGGTTGAAATATCAAAATGTTTTAATAACTTTCCTGAAGTACGTGTGTCTTCAGCCAATATCAAATCAACCGTTTTTAAAATTTCAACGGCTCTAAAAGTCATGTCTTTTAAATTGCCAATAGGCGTCGGAACGATATATAGTT
>DRQI01000337.1 GCA_011330545.1 Flavobacteriia bacterium | reverse complement strand
CCAAACACATTGGTACCTATGGTACAAGACCAGAGCATTCCACAGCCTTTTAGCGAAAACATAGCGCGAGCCGGAGTGAGTATTTCTATGCCGCTGTTTATCAAGTCTATTTATACAACAGCTAATAAGGCCAAGCATATGCAACAATCGGCCGCCTCAAAGAGATATATCAACATCCTACAAAATGAAGCAATCATAGTGAGTTCTAATGCTAATCTACAATATTTAGATGCTTTGACAAATGCCTTAGAAAATAAAAAGCAATCGCTCAAAAAAACCAAAGAACTCATTGCGCTAAAAGTTAAAAACGGAAGGGCTCCGGGCTCAAGCCTCTTAATTATCAACAACGGTATCAATCAAGTAGAGGCTACAAAGAATGAAATTGCCATCAACCGCGAAAAAGTAATCGCTGTTATTGAAACGTTAACAGGCATCAGAATGAAGCATCCCGTTGCCATGATGGCTACAGATACTATAAACCGCGATGCACTGAAGTCATTAGACCCGCTAAAACAAAAAGTAACGGCCGATAAATTAGCATATCGTGCCGAAAAAGAAAAATTACTCCCTTCATTGTTACTTCGAGGGAACTACAATCACAGTTATGCAAAGGCCTATAATAACAATCTCGTGGTCAACGAAGATTTTACCACCATCGGTTTGGTACTTAGGATGCCGCTTTTTAATAAAAATCAATACACAAAAATCAGAAAAAGTAAAATTGCCTACCAAACTACCCAAAACGAATTATCGAAGCTGCAATTGTCGCTTACCGCACAAGCCAATCAATTAAAAAACAGTTTGCGGCTTTTATATGCATCAGAGAAACTATATCAGCAAAACATACAAGACAAAACCGAAATTTTAAGAATTGCCAAAGCGAGTTATCAGTCAAGTAGAATTTCTATAGAAGATTATTTGAAGTATGAAGACGATTTGGTACTCGAAAAATCAAAATTGTATAAAGCACAAGCCGAAAAATGGCAAACCCTGATGAAGTTAGCCGTAATTTATGGAAATAATATCGAAAATTTAGTGAAATAAAAGCGATTAGCAACTAAAATAAAATAGAGATGAAAACAACTAAAAATAGAAAAGTAATACTAATAGTAGTCATTATAGTGATTGTCGTTTTGGCAATTTTAGCCATTGCCAATGCCAAGCACAAAGAAGCCTCTTTACCGGTGGCCAAAGAATATGGCATTGCCGTTTCAACATTTAAACCTCAATTAAAAGATGTTACCCTTACGCTACCCTATTTAGCACAGACAGAAAATGATAAAGATGTTAATTTATCATCAAGAGTAACAGCTCGGATAAACTTTATTAAACCAAGTGGCTCAAAGGTAACAAAAGGCGAAGTCATTGCCCGTTTAGACAATACTTCGATACAATCGAGCGCTGCAAGTTTGCAGTCACAAATAAAAGCCGTACAAACAGCGCTTAAAAACTTGGAAGCTACCCATAAAAGAACCAAAGAATTATTAGATATCAAAGGAGCTTCCATAGAACAATTCCAAACAGAAGAAAGCAACCTCGAAGCTACCCGGGCAAAATTAGAAGCATTACAACAAAACAAAGTCAATATTGCCAATACCTTAACCTATGCCATAATCACTTCTCCGGTAGACGGTATCATTTCTAAAACGTTGGTAAACAAAGGCGATATGTGTATGCCCGGGCATCCGGTAGCAACAATAAATGCCAAAGACGGCTTCTATTTATTATTGCGAATCCCCACAGATTTATCCCTATATGGAGTCCGGTTTAAAGGTACCGATTATCCCGCAATCAGTTTAAACAGCACCTTTAATAACCTAAAAGAATATAAAGTGTATGTCAACTCAAAAGGATTTACAACCGGAGACAGGTTAGAAGTAGATGTGATTGTATTTAAAGGCAAGGCTGTTAAACTTCCTTTTGATGCCGTTTTGAATCGCGATGGCAAAAATTTTGTGTTGGCAAAAGAAAAGGATAGCGCCACCCCAATACCTGTTACCATACTTCAAACCGGCGAAGATGGCTTGGTAGTAAACAATCAAAACCTCGTAGGTAAAGAACTCGTTATTGCCAAACAAGATATTTTGCTAAAACTACTAAGCGGTTCGCCCATTTTAACTCAAAATAAGTAAGCCATGTTCGAATATTTTTACAAACGTCCCTATACCTTGTATGCTTTGATAGCAGGTTTTTTTATCATGGGCATTGTCGCCTTGATTACTTTGCCAAAAAATTTATTTCCAGATGCCAATCCACCACAGGTTATAGTGATAACCAATGTGCCGGGGGCTACCGCACAAGTAGCTGCCAATACCGTTTCAAAACCTATTGAGCAAGAAATTTCAAGATTGGGATTGGTCACCGATGTGAGCTCGGTAAACGTCGCTAATTTTTCAATCGTAAAAGCCGAATTCGGGTATAAAAAAGATTTGAATGCCGCTGCCGTAGATGTAGCTAATGCCCTGTCTATCGCAAAAGGGAAACTACCGGCAACCATCAATCCGGCTATTTATACCGTGGGAGATTTTACCTTGCCCGTAGATATTATTTCACTGTCGGCAAAAAATAAGAATATTGCCATTGCCGATATTCGGAAAATCGCCGAAAGTTTTATGAAACCCTATCTGTTAAGCAACCCTGAAATAGGAAATGTAGAAGTTTTTGGCGGTTATGAAAGCGCTATTAATATAGAAGTTGACCCTTTTAAAGCAAAACGATACCATGTTAATTTTGAGGCTATTACAAAAGCTATTCAAGTATTAAACAAAGACATGCCTATTGGTTTTGTAAAAGGCGATAATAGTTTTTATACCATTACCTTTTATGGAGAAAAAGACGAAGTAGCACGGATAAAAAATACTACAATATTGCCAAATGTACGGTTAAAAGATATTGCCGATGTAAAATGGAGTTATAAAAAACGTACCAGTGGTTATTTAGGCAACGCCAAACCCGCCATTGCACTGGCCATACAACGGGCTCCCGGAGGAAGTGTTCTCGATGTAAGTAAAGCAGCAAGGGCTGAGATGAAAAAATTGGCAATACAATATCCCAATATACATTTTGAAATTTCAGATACCCAAAGAAACCTTATAGAATTGGCAAATTCTAATATGCTGGAAGCCTTGCGTGATGCCATTATTTTTACACTTATTGTAGTCCTCTTTTTCTTGGGTAATTTTAGGGCAATTATTGCTGCCGGCTTGTCTATACCCATGGTATTTTTTGCAACAATGGCAGTAATATGGCTAACAGGCGGTGAACTGAATATCGTTATTTATACCGCTATTATTTTGGCGTTAGGGATGCTGACCGATGATGCCGTGGTGGTATTAGAAAATGTAGAACGCCATTTGAATGAATTGCACGAAAATTTAGAAACTGCCATTATAAAAGGCACAAAAGAAGTCATTGCCCCGGTTTTTGCCGGAACAATATCTACCATTGCCGTAATTTTTCCTTTGATGTTTGTAGGCGGTTTCCCCGAAAAAATATTCAAGCCCTTAATTTTTACCTTGATTATTGCCTTGATTATTTCATTTTTTATATCCATCACTTTTATTCCCCAATTGTTAAAAGTGCTCTATAAAAATGGGTTTAGCAAAACAAAAATCGAATTATGGTTTGATAAATTATACAATAAATCGGTTGGAAAACTGGTCAATCCCTATGTAAATGTCATCAAATTTTCAAATGGAAAACATAAAATTTGGAGGCGGGTAGCCTTAACTGCCGGTGTTGTTATCATATTGTTATTAACCGTAGGAAATATTATGCCAACCATTGGCAAAGATGCCATGCCACCTATGGATACCGGTATAATAAAAGCACAAATAGCCTTTAGTGCGAATGAAACCGTAGAAAGTGCCGAGCAAAAAGTAGGCCCGTTCTTAACGTGGTTGCATACCCAAAAGTGGGCCGATAAAAGCTCTGTGGCTTTTGGTACAGAACCCGGCGTATTGAGCTTAGGAAGCGGAAATTTACCCTCAGAAGCAACCATAACCATAAATTGTGTCGATAGGTTTCACCGTAAATTAAGCCTTTGGGAAATAGAAGATATCTTAAGAGATAAATTGTCAAAATTAGAAGGTTTAAAACGCAATGACGTTTATGATTTCGGAGCTACCGCTTTATCATCAGTAAAAGCACCACTTGATGTCAGGTTAAAATCAGCCGTTGTAGATGGCCTTACCGATAAAACACATGAAGTAAGTAACGCCATTGCCCATATAAAAGGACTAACTTCTGTTTCTACAAGCTGGGATAAAGATGTGAGTGAGATAGTATTGGATATCGATGAAAATAAAGCCTTGAGTTATGGATTGACACCTTATCAAATAGCGGCACAAATTCCTGTTAAAGGACAAATAGTAGGCTTGAATGCCAATTTACAATCTATGAATACGCAATATGTACGCTTGTATTTAAAAGGAAAATTTAGCCAAAATGAACAAACCTTGCGTTTATTGCCGATACAATCAAAATTTGGTGAAATACCACTGATGGCATTGGCCAACATTTCAAAACGGCTTACCTATGCTAAAATTGAACGCGATAAAATGTTGTATAGTGTTGATATCAACGGATACCGTGCCAAACGGCCTATTACACATTTAACTGCCGATGCCGAAGCAGCTTTGAGTACGGTTAAAAATTTAAAAGATGTGGTGGTTACACAAGAAGGCGATATCCATACCATTGATGACAGTTTTGCCAGAATGATGAAAGCCATTGCCCTAGGAATAATCATATTGTTAATGGTGTTAATAGCCATTTATAAATCGGTTAAAATGGCTTTTATTATGATTTTAGTGCTACCCTTAGCCCTTATTGGGGCAGCTTGGGGCATGTTATTATTTCATAAACCAAGTTGTATGCCTAGCCTTTTGGGAATTTTATTGCTTTTCGGAATCATTATTAAAAATGCCGTCTTGTTAATTGATTTTTACCAACAGCATCGCGCCGGTGGCGAAAGCCCATTTGAAAGTGCCATAGAAAGCGTACGTGTGCGTTTTCGCCCGGTATTAATGACAGCTTTTGGTACCATTGCCGGTATGATTCCCATAGCCTTAGAACGAGCTGTTGGCTTAGAGCGATTAAGCCCCTTAGCAGATGTAGCTATTGGCGGACTATTGATAGGTACTTTATTGACGTTGATTTATGTACCCATTTATGCCTATGCGGTAGATAAAGATAAACCATCTGTAAAAAGGCAACTCAAAAAATAATAAAATGAATAGAAAAATAGAAGCTTTAAATGATTTCTAGTGATACAATGACTCAAAGTCATCGTATTACTAAAACCTAGATACACTAAAAAAACATAAAAAATGAACACAACACCCACAACAGAACAAATCCTTTCTATGATGAAAGGTATGATGGACGGTAAATTGCCCAAATCGATTGAATTGGCAGAAAAAGTACTGCCCGAAATGATTGCCGAACAAGCTAAAAATAGTACCTTTGCTATGCCTCAAGAAAACGGGGCGTTAGATGCCGAATCAAGGATTTTAATCTATTTAGGAATTGCCTTGGCTACCGGTAGTAACACGTGTATAGAGGCGATGATGAACAAGGCGAAAACGCAACATATTGCAAAAGAAAAAATTCTGGAAACCTTTAAAATTGCACGGTATGCCGAAGCATCAAGGGTATTGGGAAATGCAGAAACCGTTTTTGAACATTTATTGAAGCAATAGTATAGCGATGGAATTATTTTCAACATCAAAAAGAGAAGCAACCCTATTTTACTATGGCAAGAATGAGCTGGTAAAAAAAATCATTGATTTACTGTTAGATTATACCCATGCTATTATCGAATTTGATTTAAAAAAAGTAGCACTCACGGCAGATCAAATTGAAGCATTAGCTAGCCGGTTAAACGTAAGTGTAAAGGAGCTTTTAAATACAAAAGACCCTCAGTTTGATAAGGCCTCAAAAGATTTTTGCGAAGAAGATATGCTAAAATTAATAGTGCATAACCAACATCTTATTAGATTGCCAATTGTTTTAATAGGTACGAAAGGTATTTTTGTTGAAACCTATACAGATGTCTTAAAAATTACAGGCTAGGTTTTAGATGGATTCAGTTTTAGATAATTTCTAGTGATACGATAACTCAAAAGTCATCGTATCACTAAAACTACTGAGTTATCGTATCATAAAAATTTAAACCTATGAAAGCATTACAAAAAATCACTGACGAGATAAACAAAGTCACCTTAGAAATTGAAGAAAAATATCCCGAACTGTATCGTACATTAACCGAAAACCCCATAACATTATCCATTCCCAATAAAAATCAGGAGACAATCTCTACAAAAGAGTTAAGTGACTAT
>DRQI01000336.1 GCA_011330545.1 Flavobacteriia bacterium | reverse complement strand
TATCTTTAAAGAGTTGTCATCATTACAACTATTCAATAAAATCAACCCGTTCAATACTACTAAATACGTCAAAAATTTTAATCTGGTCATATATATTTTTTTAAGTTATTATCATAGTATTGTATAAAAAAAAGGGTTTTGTTACCTATATAAAGATATAAATTTTATTTTTGTTTGTAACCTTTTTGTTTAATGAAAAATAATTCGCACTATTTAGATGCCTTATTACAGGGAAATTCTAAAGACATCCAAATACTCTACGAAAAGAACTTTCCGATGGTTAAAAAGTTTATCCTCCAAAATAAAGGAAACCACGAAGATGCCGAAGATATTTTTCAGAAAGCTTTGTTACAAATGGTGGTTCGATATCAAAAAGAAAAGTTTGTTATCAAGACAAGTTTTGGGGCTTATTTATTTACGGTTTGTAAAAATCTTTGGCGAAGGGAATTAAATAAATCAAAAAAAAAGGTAACAAATCAAGAGGTTAAAGAACTGAAAGGTGAAGAACACGATTTTGCCATGGCAATTTTAGAACAAAAAAGATGGGAGCTTTTTACTGAAAAACTAGCATTGCTTTCTAAAAATTGTAAAAAAATATTGAATTTGTTTTTTGCCAAAACACCCTATGATAAAATAGTGGTTGAAATGCAATACAATACTGAAACCGTAGCCCGTCAACGTGTTTTTAAGTGCAAGAAAAAACTGAAAGAATTAATTACTAAAGACAAACGTTATAATTCTTTATTTGAGCTATGAAACTAGAAGATGACATTTTAATAGAAAAGTATCTAAGAGGTACCCTTTCTAAAGACGAACTTTCCGTCATCTCTGAAAGGATAAAAAATGATGACGATTTTAAGAAAAAAGTTGCCTTTGAAAAGCAGCTTTTCGAAACCTTAAATGACGATGATTGGAGTTTTATGGAGGGTGAAGAAGCTCCTGAGGCAACATTGTATGAAAAAATCTATAAAAGTGATGCGGTAAAAAAAGTAAAGGAAACTATACAACAAGAAAATCAAAAATATCAAAATAGGAAAAGAACTCTTTTTAAAAGAAAGTTTTTTTATATGGGTGCTGCCGTCATTGCCCTGTTAATTTCGATATATTTATTTTCGCCAAAACCTCCGTATTCTTCAGAAAAATTATATACACAGTATATTGAGAGTACTGACCTGCCCTCTTTGGTTACTAGGGAACAAGGCGAAAATGTATTGGCAAAAGGACAATCTTTTTTTGAAGCTAAAGCGTATGAAAAAGCAATCCCCATTTTCAAGAATAGATTAGAGCTAGATAATAATGCTACTGTTTATTTATATCTTGGCATTTCTCAAATGGAATTAAATCGGTTTTCTGAGGCCGAAAAAACATTTAACTCATTAATCAACAGCAACCTACTAGATGCCCCAAAGGGAAAATGGTACAAGGCTTTATTATACTTGAAAATGAAAAAAATCAAAAAATCAAAACTTTTGTTGGAAGAAATTATAACTACTAAAAGTTATAATTTTCAACAAGCTCAAGAGCTGCTTGAAAAACTTCCTTAAACCCAGATTATGCAATAGACTTCCTATTCCGTTCAGAAATCACTGCAGAATAGGTCGTTTCACTGCGTTTTCAAAATTAACCGTAGCGGTGCTACGCTTAATTTAGTAAAACACCCTATTTTATTGCGCTTTCCTAACTCATAACGTAACTCTATTGCTTAATCTGGGTTAAAACAATTTTTAGTTTTGGTTCTCTTCTAATTGCTCATGCAAGGTTTCCCATTCTACCATCAAGGTATCTAAGGTTTTTTTCTTTGCTTGATAGTTGCTGAAAAAATCAGGATTTTTAGTTAGCTCATCATACTTTTGGCCGTCTAGTAAATCCATATCAATATTGGCGAGTTCACGTTCTAAATCAGCGATGTTTTTTTCAACATTTGCCAATTTATTTTGTAGTTTTTTTCGTTGCTTTTGCTGTTGTTTTGTACGCTGATAGTTTTCTTTAGCCGAGGTATCTTTTACTTTTATTTCTGTTGTCTTTTTTTCTACCTCGCGTAAATTTTCTAGTTTGTGTTCTTCTAAATAATAATCGATATCTCCTAAGTATTCTTTAATGTTGCCGTCTTTGAATTCGTATACGGTAGTGGTTAGTCCTTGTAAAAAATCACGGTCGTGAGAAACAATTATCAGCGTACCTTCAAAAGTATTCAAGGCTTGTTTTAATACATTTTTAGAGGCGATGTCTAAATGGTTGGTAGGCTCGTCCATCACTAACATATTAAAAGGCGATAATAACATTTTACACAATGCCAACCGATTGCGTTCGCCCCCTGAGAGTACTTTTACCTTTTTTTCTACGTCATCTCCGCTAAATAAAAAGGCTCCTAGCATATCTCTTACTTTTACCCGATTACCGTCGGTAGAAGCGTCTTCCATGGTTTGTAATACGGTTTTATCTCCGTTGAGGTATTCGGCTTGATTTTGGGCAAAATAACCTATTTGTACGTTATGGCCTAGTTTTAAGTCTCCGTCAAACGGAATTTCATTGACAATAATTTTTGCCAAGGTGGTTTTGCCTTGTCCGTTTTGGCCAACAAAAGCAATTTTACTGCTGCGTTCTATCAATAAATTTACGTTGCTCAACACTTGATTATCACCATAACTTTTGCCTACATTTTTTGCTTCTACAACCACTTTGCCGGGCTGTACAGACATCGGAAAACGGACTTTCATCACTGCATTGTCATCGGCATCAACTTCTATGCGTTCTACTCTTTTTAGTTTTTTTATAAGCGATTGTGCCATGGCGGCTTTGTTGGCTTTGGCTCTAAATTTTTCTATGAGCTGCTCGGTATGCTTAATTTCTTTTTCTTGATTTTTTTGTGCTTGTAATTGCTTTTCTTTTAATTCTTTACGTTGAATTAAATACTTAGAATAGGGATATTTATAGTCGTATATTTTACCCAATGATATTTCTATGGTACGGTTGGTTACATTGTCTAAAAACATCTTATCGTGCGAAACCAACATGATGGCACCTGTATATTTTTTTAGAAATTCTTCTAACCAGATAATAGATTCTATGTCTAAATGGTTGGTAGGCTCATCTAACAATAAAATATCATTATTTTGCAATAATAATTTTGCCAGCTCTATACGCATTCGCCAACCTCCTGAAAATGTATCTGTCAATTGATTGAAATCTTTGCGCGTAAATCCTAAGCCTTGTAATATTTTTTCGGTATTGCCTTGATAGTTGTAACCGCCAATGACTTCGTAATGGTGGGTCAAATCGTTTAAATCTACCATCAATTGATGGTACGACTCACTTTCGTAGTCTGTTCTTTCTGCCAAAGCAATATTTACCTCTTCTAATTTTTTTTCGATTTCTTTTATTTCGGTAAAGGCTTCGTATGCTTCTTCGAGCACTGTTCTGCCTTTGACAAAATCGATATCTTGTTTTAAAAAACCTATTTTGATATCTTTTTCTAAAGCCAAGGTGCCTTTATCATACTCTTGTTCTTTGGCAATAATTTTTAACAGGGTTGATTTTCCGGCACCGTTTTTTCCTACCAGGCCTACTCTGTTACCGGCATCGAGTTTGAAAGTAATTCCCGAAAATAAGTCTTCTCCTGCAAAGGAAACCGTTATATTGTGTGCATTTAGCATCTTTTTTACGCTCGTATTTTATAAATCAGAATTCTATTTTAGAAAATTTATTACAGTTTCAATCTTCATGACAAGATTCTGAGATAGAATTCGGGTTAAATTTTTACTTTTGCAAATCTAATCTAATTTTTAAGACTTCGCATGTTTACAAAAGGCACCAAGGTTTATAGCATCTTTAATAATAAATGCCCAAAATGCCATCAAGGGGATTTTTTTGAGGATAGCAACCCGTTACACTTTAAAAAAATACTAAAAATGAATACGTATTGTACGCATTGCGGGTTTAAATTTCAGATAGAACCTTCTTTTTTTTACGGGGCTATGTATATTTCTTATGGGTTAACGGTTGGTTTATCTATTATTGTTTTTGTTATTTTTTACTTACTCGGGTTGAGCCTGCTCTATATCTTTTTAGCAATATTTATTGCCTTGGTATTGTTTACGCCACTTACGTTGCGCCTTGCCCGGCTTATCTACAGTAATATTTTTATCAGTTATGACCCTGATTATAGAAATGAGGAAGGCTTGGAGTGTTTTCGGAAAAAGTCTTAGGGTTGCAGGTTCTAGGTTTCGGGTTTGGTGTTCAATTTGTGTTATCTGCAGCCTATTTTTTTTGGGACACTAATGACGCTGATAATTATGATTATTTATGATTTTCAGTTTCTGCAGCTATCTGCGTTCTTTTTTGGGTTTTGGCTTTCCTATTCAAATCGAGTGATATTAATTTCTTTGTCTAAAGGAACTTTATTTTCTAAATAATCATACAATTTTAAAGCCATTTTTGGGGCTAGCATAACGCCACGGGTGCCTAAGCCGTTGAGTATAGCTAATTGTCTATGGCTAGCGTGTG